>JAPLRL010000076.1 GCA_026399205.1 Gammaproteobacteria bacterium | reverse complement strand
CAACGATCAGGTTAGGTAGGAAGATTATAGAAAGGGGGAAAATACATGAGAATTTTGAAAAAATGACCAAAACCCCTGTCAACCCCTAAATGAAAAAAATTAAAAATATTTTCTATCGCAGCCCTACCGAAAGGTCACGATGCAAGTTATAAGTTTTCATATCCTTATGATATGTTTTTCACGGCCAATATGTCAAGTTTTTTTGTTGTAAAACTTGACATATTGGGTGAGGGTATAAATAGTAAATGATAACAGATGGCTCCCGGCTCAAGCCATTAGACGATGCGTTTTTACAAATGGATGTCACCTATTTGCGCTATCAAGATGATCTGATTATTTTATGTAAAACAAAGCGTCAATTAGAACGATGTAAACTAGTTGCAGGATTACAGGCTCAGTGCTCTCTTAACCTCAAGCAGATTAAAGTGTCGCCCCAGGCGCACCTGGCCGAAGCAAGGCTCGATCATTAAGTTCGACAACATTTGCCTTTCCATCTTCAATCAGCCGCAATGAGGCGGCAAAATCCAAGCGCACCCCCGAAAACTCCGGGCCGGCCGCCCCCCGCGCCCCCGCGCGCCGCGCCCCTGTGGCTTTATATATAGAAACTAACGAACTCTCAAAATCACCGCTAAAACGTCCTCCGGAGAAAACTAATTCAAACTGCCAGCTACTCCAGTTATGAATCTCGAAGCCGCGGACGAAAGGTGAGGCATTAAAATCTGGAGGCGGGTAAAACGGCCTATTAGGCTCGCAAAATCGCTGTAAAAGCCATAAGACCTCTTTTTGTGCTCCATTTATCTCGTTGAGCCAAAATTGCTCGACAGGGTCCCAATTGTGATCAGCGCTCCCTTGAGTAATCAACGGAAAATAGCGTCGGTAGACGGTAGGTAGTCTAAACTCAATGCGGTGGTCGTGATAAGAGACGTCTTCATGTACGTACCGAATACCCTTGCGAGAAAGCGTTAGAGGCTTATTCGTTTCTGGGTGTTTGAGAAGTTTCTCTATCAATTGATGGTCCTTGTCACTCGAACGACGTGCTGAGTTATCTATCATGTGAGTGAATAGGGGTTTCAATTGTGCCAAGGCCTCTTCATCAACGTTAAGCTGCGTGACCTGTAGCAAAGCTTGATTTGCATAATATAGCCCGTCGTCATAAAAAATGAGCCCATCTTTATTTTCAAGTAGAGGAATCGATAATGGGGTCTCAGGAAGTGTCGTGCGGTCTATCCATGATTTGATTTCTGAGAAAGGCAATGTGGTTGGGTCTCGGTCTAATTTCACTAAATCAGCGCCACCACTGTCGATTTCAGCATATTGAATTTGTCGAATTCTTCCCATCTCTTCTGTCATGTAAGGCATTACCATCCCCATGATTTGACGTTTCATGTCTGCATCACAGATAAAAGTCATGGCTTGGAAAGTGGAGAGTTTATGATAAGTATCACCTGCAGGCGTGGTGATATGGCGAGCTTTTTCAAAAATAGACCCTGGGTTTTTAGCAACGAGGACCTTCAAGCCATCTAAATCTGCCTGGACCACACAAGTTAACAGGTGACGTACGTTTGCGGTTCTAGCAAAAAGACCATGGTGTCTTGTGGATGAAGCGGATAGTCTCCCTTCGTCTTTAGCAGGTAGATAATCTGCAACCACACCCATCACTTCAAGTGATAATGGCTCAAGGGTACCCCCTGAAGACCGCATGAAATCCTTGCAGAGAGTCTTCATTTCTATTTCCGTCATCGAAAGATGCTTTGCAAGATAATCATCAAATAAATGTGCAAGTGTTTTTCCTTCAGCAATGAAAAGTTTTTCCTCTGATGGCGTCAGGGCGGTTATCAATGCACGGTTGTCCTTATACTTATCGCTTCTTTTTACATAGCGAATCAGTCGATTGATCACTGTTTCTAAGCTAGTCAATTCAGATTTTGTAGACATAGGACGCCTTGAGTAGGAAAATTACATGACACATTGTAATATAATTTTGTATCAAGATGAATAAATATCAACTTATGGCATTAAATGTAACAGCCCACCACTGGCTCCCGGCCACCGGTGGACACGTCGCCCGAAAGTTTCTATTCATCAGCGAGATCATCGTGGGGGCTCCTTTGTCCACCCTACAACGCCCCGCAGCGATCGCACACTGCCGCTACAAGCAATCAAATGACCTCAGCTTGCAAACCCAACCAAAACCCCTCTGAGGCTCCCAGCGCACGGGATAATCTTAAGTCGGTGTCGGAGCAAAGTAGAAATGTAAATGTGTACTATACTGTTTAAATGGGATGGGACAGGTTGAACCGCCTATGCTATGTGACTTGTATACGAGCAGAGGCCCAAATCAAGCTTGAATATTGGGAGAATTTTATGAAATACACACAAGAAGACTATAAAGAAATCTCAAAAACGGTAGAGATACTGAGGGATAGGACCGTTTTGCTCAAAGATCAACTTGATAAACTACCTAAAGATGATACAGAAAATAGAAAAAAAATCGGATCGGATCTAGATCGCACAAAAATAAAACTACATCTTTCAACAGTTCGCAAGATAATTCTAGAAGAAAAACTTCATATACAACCTGAGACAATCGTACCAAAACACAAATAAATGCACGATTTTTTTCCTCCAAATTATATTCGCGACACGCTTTCCAATGAGTGTCGTCCCGGAATTTAGCGCGACTTGGCGAGCCTGCGAGCATAGTCGCGCTAAATTCTGGGATCCATCCTTAAAGTGACACCGTGCAGTATCATAGATGGATCCCCGCCTTCCCGGGGACGACATCTTAAGGAAATGTAATGTATTTACAAGACGCGGCACTAGAAGGTGCCCTCGACTGGCTCCCGGCCACCGGTGGACACGTCGCCCGAAGGTTTCTATTCATCGGCAAAATCATCGTGGGGCTCCTTTGTCCACCCTACGATGCCTCGTACGATACCCCATGCAATGTCCCATACAAATGTCCTGTGCAACGACCCTACACCGGATAAATACACCCTAGTATTGTTTTCTTTCCTCCGGTGACTGGTGCTAGATCGATTGCAATCCCTACTATGGTTTGCGATGCAAGCCAGGCTATCATCATGGCTTCGATATAATCCGGATGTATGTCCAATTGAGCGGTGCTTATCACACGGATTGAGGGCAATAATTTGGCTAACTTTGTCATCAATACCTGGTTATGCACTCCCCCACCACAGACCAGCAATTGGGTGATCGTATCCGTTTGTTGAATCGATGCAGCAACGACATGTGCGGTTAACGCAGTTAACGTGGCCTGAACATCTTGGGGTAAATAAATGGGGTTTAATTTTTTCTGTAACCAACTCAAAGAGAAGTAGCCTTTATCTAGGCTTTTAGGGGGCTTTAAAGCAAAAAAAGGATCACTTAAACAATCAGTTAATAACGCGGGAATCACCTCGCCGCTTGCGGCCCAGGCGCCATCTTGATCATAAGATTGGTCGCGATGGGTTGCTATCCAGGCATCTAGTAACACATTACCCGGCCCCACGTCATGTCCCTTCACTTCTTTATTGGCTAACAAATAAGTGACATTCGCAATGCCACCGATATTTAAAATAGCCAGCGGTTTGTCTAGGCTTTCAAAGAGGACTTGATGGTATAACGGTGCTAAAGGTGCGCCTTGACCGCCTAAGACCATATCTCGTGTTCGAAAATCAGCAACAACGGGTAATGCTGTTAATGCGGCAATGGTATGGGCACATCCTAGTTGAATGGTGTAAGCAGGCTCAGCATGTGGCGCATGTTGAATGGTTTGTCCATGGCTGCCTATCGCGACAATATCGCCCTTGTTGACTTTAAATTCAGCTATGAATTGATTCACCGCGTGAGCAAACGCTTCGCCTACCCAGTGATGGCAGTGAGACAGCTCTTCTAATGACACGCGAGATTGCGTCATGAGGTGCTGCAATTTATCTTTCACTACACTTGTATAAGGATACGTCTTGCCTGCAATTAAATGCTGCGTGGCTACATCGAGCAAAGCAACATCGATGCCATCCATGCTGGTTCCGGACATCAACCCTAAATAGAATGTCATTGAGCCCTCTTCGCTAAAGGAAAGCATCGATAAAAATTCTCTGTGGTGGCTTCAGCTATGTACTCAAAGGACTCCCCTCTGAGCTCTGCAATCACTTCGGCAACACGAGAGACCAAGGCGGGATGATTTTGTTTCCCGCGATAAGGTGCGGGGGCCAAATACGGCGAATCAGTTTCAATCAACATTCGTTCTATGGGTAGTCTTTTGGCAACATCTTGCAACGCAACAGCATTTTTAAAGGTCACAATCCCTGAAAAAGAAATATAAAATCCTAAGTCCATTGCGGCTTTCGCCACCTCCCAGGTCTCGGTGAAACAATGCATGACCCCGCCGATGGCCTGCTCTTTTTTCAGGAGTGCTAATGTATCTTCTGCTGCTTGCCGGGTATGAATAATCAAGGGACGCTGCGTCAACAAGCTCGCTTGAATATGACGAATCAAGCGGGCTTGTTGCAATTCAATACCGTCTGCTTGCTCTACACGATAATAATCTAAGCCGGTTTCACCAATAGCGACACAAGATGGATGTTGTGCGAGTTGCACCAGTTCATCAACGGAAGGTTCATCTGCTGTTTCATGATTAGGATGTAGTCCGACTGAAATGGAGACATTGGGATGTTGGTTGGCAATCTCACAAAGCTGCGCGTGATGTGCTAGCTCTACCGACACGCAGAGTAGATGGTCTACCTGGTTTTCTTTAGCAAGATCTAAGACGGATTGGATACCGTGTTCATATTCGGATAAATCCATGAGGTGTAGGTGGCAGTGGGAATCGACTAGCATGATATTTTTCTCTCTTATGACTAACCATTAACGGTGGGGGCTCGTGGGATATTTGTAGAGGAGGCGTAGGGTGGACAAAGGAGCCTGGCGATAAACTTCCCGGTTAGTGGACGCTTCCAGGGCGACGTGCCCACCATGGGCATCACCGCTCCCCATGGTGGGCACGTCGCCTTGGAGGCCTTTAATTAACCGGCAAGCTCCATGCTAGGCTCCTTTGTCCACCCTACGCCTCCCCTACAAGCATCCAGCTACACCCAGGCTTTTTTCTATTTGTGCCTTCAAACGCGCCCCGGCTTCGCCCAATAACGCCACTCCATGACCATCCTCTCTCGGTGAAAGCCAAATCACTTTCCCCTCGGTTTTGAAGACTATTGTATCGCTAAGTAAACTCACCGCCAACTCAACCGTGTCTCCTAACTTCGCTGTTTTATTTCTCCATTGAATAAACAAGCCACCACCTTGAATAAACGGCATATAAGCCAGATACAGCGCGCGTTCAGTTAAGAACGAACAAGCAATCACATTGCCGTCCATTAAACCATTCTCGCTATGGTGACCAGATCTAACAACCAGGTTTCAAGGGTTAACAAGACTTGAAGCGTGGGGTAGCGTTGAAAATTAGACATGATCTCTTCAATTTTTTTGACAATCAAGGCGCATTGCCAGCTTTCCAATTGGATGCCCGCTTGCACGGGAATGACTGCGGTATGACAGGCCCTGATTCTTTCAGCAAAAATACAATACAACACCGCAAACAAATCTTGAGCCGCATAAGCAGACCACTTTTCTGCGAGAAGCACGGTAGATAACCTCCCATGCATACAATCGGTCATCGCCTCCACCAACTGCGGGGCTTGCTGTAAAAGAGCTAAAAAACCGGGTGATTTAAAAGTCCAACGAGAAGAATCTAAATAACTTAACGACTCCGTGTGAAGTGCAGGTATTACCCATTGTTGAAAGCGGCTTAGTATGGTCGGGAGAATCCGACTCACTTGCCGGGTGACCGCTATAAAATAGACCTGCTCTGGAGGCTCTTCTAAGGTTTTTAACAAGGCATTCGAGGCTGCTGGCGTCATCTGCTCAAGATATTCGAGATAAATGATTTTACGCTCTGCCACTTGAGATGACAAAAATAAAGTATCTTGCAACAGTCGAATCGCATCGACTTTAATCGTCTCACTGCTCTCCCCTGAAACGATTTGATATAAATCGGGATGCGTTTTCTCTTGAAATAAATAGCACTGACGACACTGCCCACAAGGCCCGACTTCTGCAGAACATAAGAGTCTGGCTTGAATGTTATCAATCAGGGGTTGGCAGCTTCGATCATCGGGGCAAACCAATAACATGGCTTTGGGAATGCGTTGTTTATGATATAGTTGCTGATAACGCTCCCACATAGGGAGCAAATCATTGGCTAATCCTAGGCTGTTCATGCAGTTTCCCATGGTGGTTGTTGAAAGTAATCCATAGGGTTTGTCACTCGAATCCCCTTCACATCAAAAGATTGCTTTAAATCACCCACAATTTGCACGGTATTCTGAGGGGCTAATTTATCGCGATAATATTTAAGCGCGGTAGATGGCTCATCATCTGATAATTTAACCTCGATCAAATCAATCACCTTTTTATCCACCACTGTTACAAAATCTACCTCACGCCCATCACGATCACGAATATAATGCAGTTGACAGTGCTCGCCAAAATAATCTTCTCGAAATTGTAATCGTTTTAACAAATGCGTTGCCACTAAATTTTCTAATCGAGCTGATTGATCGGCTAAGCAATCGGCATTATCGTAAAAATAGACTTTGGGTGCTTTTTGAACGGCGCGCAACACTTTTTTAGTATACGGCGTAACAGAAAACGCAATATACATACGTTCAATTAATGCCAACCATTTTTTCACCGTATGGGGAGAGAGTTGCAAATCATGCGCAATATTAGAATAAGTTATCATCCCGCCAACCCGCTCACGCAATGCATCAATCATTAAATCTAATAATGATAACTCTTGAATACGCTCTAAATCTCGCACATCTTCACGCAAAATGCGATGAAAACGCTCTGTACGCCAACGCTTAGCTTCACGCTCATCATAGTGTAAAAATGGTTCAGGGAACCCACCCACTGTTAACAAACGATGATAGGCATCCTGTTTACTGATATGGTCTGGCAATTCATCGAGTGTAAACGGGTGCAATCGCCAATAGTGATAACGCCCCAGTAACGAATCGCCTCCTCGTTTATACACATCCAACCGCGCAGAACCCGTGACTAAGTATTGTTGATGAGCTGACTTCAGATCGTAGACCCCCTTAATCCATTGTTTCCAACGCGCGTATTTATGTAATTCATCAAAAATAACGAGGGATGCATCATCTAACCACTGTTGTTTTCTAATCATACGTTTATGCTCATCACCATCCCAATTTAAATACACCAAATCAGGAAAATCAGTGATTAATGCACGAGCTAAGGTTGTTTTACCAACTTGACGAGGCCCACCAATAAAGACCATTTTTTTTCGCAAGTCTTGAATAATATAGGGGGTAAGATAACGTTTCATGCGCGGATCTCGTGAGTCAAGTTATACTGACTAAAATGCGTAATAGTGCATTTTAGTCTCGTCTAAAATGCATCATAGTGCATTTTAGACGGTATCGCAACGATGAATTAGGTTTTTATATACTCCGTTCAGTCCCCTGCACCGCGAACAACATCAACATGCTGCTCAAACTTCTAGCGCGGGAGAGGGGGGATTCGAGCGTCAAAAGGGTTAGCGCTATTCACCAACACATCGAGTTCTTGTTTAACAGAACTCATCACCGTATCCATTGGCTGTGAGGCGTCGATGCAACACACGCCGCTCATCAATGCCAATCGCTCATGGTACATATGATACACTCGACTAAAAAAAGCCAGTGACTCGCGCTCGATGTTATCAGAGGCGCCGCGTAACTTTACGCGTGACAATCCCTGCTCTGGCATAATATCTAAAAAAAACAAGCGATCTGGCTTTAAGCCGCGCAAACAAAAAGAAGACAACGTATCGATGATATTCGTATCCAGCTGTCGTCCCCCGCCTTGATAAGCGTAAGTAGATAGTTCAAATCGATCGCAAATCACCCACGTCCCCGCATTCAGCGCTGGACGAATCACTTGCTCTACCAATTGAACACGCGCTGCATAAATCAACAATAATTCACTTTGTGCGCATAGCACTTCATCATTCAAACCTGATTTAATCAGAGTGCGTAATTGCTCAGCGATTTGCGTGCCGCCAGGCTCTCTTGTTTGCACAAAAGGAATATGATGTTCGGTTAAGTATTCGACCATGCATTGAACTGCACTCGATTTTCCTGCGCCTTCTAAGCCTTCTACAACCAGGAAACGGCCTTTTGAATGCGTTGTCGTCATGACATTTTTTTAAAGATGAGCGTCCCGTTGGTTCCACCAAATCCCAAAGAATTACTCATCACATACTGGATTTTTCTTTTCTGTGGAACATGAGGAACATAATTTAAATCGCATCCCTCATCGGGTTGATCTAAGTTAGTGGTCGGTGGTGCGACCTGATCACGAATGGCTAGCAAACTAAAAATAGCCTCTACCGCACCTGCCGCACCCAATAAATGGCCGGTCATCGATTTGGTAGAACTCACACAAAGTTGATAAGCATGTTTTCCGAAGACCTTTTTAATGGCCTTGGTTTCATTCATATCGTTTAAATAGGTTGCTGTGCCATGTGCATTAATGTAATCAATATCTTCTGGTTTAAGTTTCGCATCATCAAGTGCCGCCTGCATAGAACGCGACGCACCATCAGCATCTTCATCAGGTGAGGTCATATGGTAAGCGTCAGCAGACATGCCAAATCCGACCAATTCACCGTAAATATGAGCGTTTCTTGCAACCGCGTGCTCATAAAGCTCAAGAACCAACATGCCGGCTCCTTCACCCATGACAAACCCGTCGCGGTCTTTATCCCAGGGTCTCGACGCTTTTTCTGGTTCATCGTTACGCTTAGATAACGCACGAACTGCGGCAAATCCTGCAAGACCTAATGGGGTAGAGGTCATCTCCGACCCTCCGCACACCATCATATCTGCATCACCATATTGAATTAAACGTGCAGCAAGACCAATATTATGCGTTCCTGTTGTACACGCTGTAACAACAGAAAAATTAGGCCCTTTTAAACCGTGCATCATTGAAATTTGTCCCGCGACCATGTTGATAATGCCCGCTGGAATAAAAAAAGGAGAGACTTTTCTAGGCCCCCCTTTGACAAGCCTATCTTGATTATTGGTAATCGTCAGAAGACCGCCAATCCCCGCACCCACGGCTACACCCGTGCGTAACGCGTCTTGTTCGCTCATCCCCACGAGTCCTGCATCACGGATAGCCTCGTCGGCTGCAACCATGCCATATTGCGTGAAGAGATCCATTTTTCGAGCATCTTTGCTGGTGATGTGATTTTCAACATGAAAATCTTTCACATTAGCCAAGATTTTGGTTGAAAACTCAGTGGTATCAAACGTTTCAACACGCGTCACACCACTGGTTCCAGCCAAAATATTTTGCCACGTATCTGACACATTCAATCCAAGCGGCGTTAAGGCCCCTAATCCTGTGATCACAACACGACGGTTGCTCAATGTTATCTCCTCGTAGATATTAACGCAATTCTCAACTTTTCACTCGATATAATCCGAGCCGCGACCGTTAGGGAGCGGAAGTTTTAAAACTTCCGCTCCCTAACGGTCGCGGCTCGGTTAGATTGAGCGAATCGAGTGTATTATGCGTCTTCTTTATTTAAATTAGAGTCAATATAATCAATCGCTTGCTGAATCGTCATGATTTTTTCTGCTTTTTCATCAGGAATTTCTGTTTCAAATTCCTCTTCAAGTGCCATGACTAACTCTACCGTATCCAGAGAATCTGCGCCTAAATCATCAACAAAAGAAGCATCATTTCGCAATTCATCTTCCTTCACACCCAACTGTTCAGCGACAATTTTACGCACACGGCTTTCTACGTTACTCATCACAAAGGTTTCCTCTTCTTATTAAAAATCATTTTAAAAAACACTAAATTAAGTGTAGTCATTTTTGCTGTTAACGCAAGTTCCCTGCGTAGGCGCGCATAGTATACCATACAACATCATTGCATATACATGCCACCATTCACATGAATTGTTTCACCTGTAATATAGCGTGCACCATTAGACGCTAAAAAACAAACGGCTTCAGCGATATCTGCTGGTTGACCCATGTGTCTCATTGGAATACGTTTTAATAATTCTGTTTTGACCAACTCAGGTAAGGCATCGGTCATATCGGTATCAATAAAGCCTGGGCAAACCACATTCACGGTCACACCTCGACTTGCAATTTCTTGTGCCAAAGATTTTGAAAACCCAATCACCCCTGCTTTCGCAGCCGTATAATTCACCTGCCCTGCATTGCCACTCACCCCGACAACCGAGCCAATCGTGATGACACGACCCCATCTTGCTCGAAACATCGGCTTGATGCACGCCTTAGTCAAACGATAGACCGCATTTAAATTGGTTTCCATCACCCGATACCATTCGTCATCTTCCATGCGTAATAATAAATTATCTGCGGTGATGCCTGCATTATTCACTAAAATCGTCGGCGTATGCTGTTTATCGACTAAAGACGCCATCATAGCGTCAATCTCATCAGGCTGGGTGACATCCAATTGCATCGCTTCACCCTTAATACCTTGTGCTTTAAAATATTCATGGATGGCGTCCGTCCCTTGTGAGGTCGTTGCTGTGCCAATCACATAGGCTTCTTGCTGACCAAATAACGTGGTAATTGCCTTGCCAATGCCACGTGTAGCACCTGTCACCAACACCACCTGACCAGAAAAACTCATGACGCCATTCTCCATTTTTCAAGACTTGCGAAATCAAACACGCTGACCACTGGGAGTGATCGCTCTATCCGCTTAATTAAACCGGCTAATACTTGGCCTGGACCACATTCAATAATAAGCTCAACGTTTTCTTGATGCATCAATTGAATGGTCTTCACCCATTGAACAGGCGAATACAGTTGTTTTGATAACTGCGTATAAATAGCCTGATTCGACACGTAAGGTGTCGCATCTACATTACTGATAATGGGCAAACGAGGGTCATGTAAAGCAACTTGTTGCAACGCCCCCTCAAACACCTTGGCCGCATCAACCAGTAACGCGCAATGACAAGGCACACTCACCGCAATTTTTTTCGCAAAACGTGCGCCTGCGGCTTCCGCAAGGACGACTAATCGATCAACTGCCGGCGTATGACCCGCAACCACGACTTGCCCAATGGCATTATAATTAGCAGGCGTCACAACTGCGCGTTCATCGCTTGCTTCATGACACAGCTGGTTTACGATCTCATCGTCTAAACCCACTAATGCGGCCATGCCCCCTGTACCTAGCGGTACATAGTGTTGCATGAGTTGCCCACGTTGTCTGACCAATTGAACGGCGTCGGTAAACGACATCACCTCTGCGCACACCAATGCCGCATACTCCCCCAGGCTGTGCCCCGCCATCATACAAGGCGTAAAGGGTTTAACCGCTTGAAGGACGCGATAAACAGCGACATCTGCAACCAACATCGCAACTTGCGTAAACTCGGTTTCATTTAAGGTTTCAATCGGGCCATTTTGCACCAGATCCCAGACATTATAATTTAAAACCGAACTCGCCTCATCAAAGGTGTGCTGTATTTGCTCAAAATGAGGTGCGAGCGTTGCCAGCATGCCAATCGACTGAGAGCCTTGCCCAGGAAAAACCACTGCGGTGCGTGTCATGACAGCACGCCTTGATTAATAAATTCTGTAATTTGTTCACGCATGAGGTCAACCACCCCATTTTCAACTTGTAGACAAGCTTCAAAAATGGCATAGCGAAACGCTTCAACGTTTGCCCCACCATGACTTTTAATGACAATTCCATTGAGTCCGATGAGTGTCGCGCCATTGTGTCTGGCAGGATCTAGCTTGTTTTTTAGCGTCATCAACACAGGCCTTGCGAGCAAGCCCACAAATTTAAACCACCACGAGCTCGTAAATCCGTCTTTTAAAATGGTAAACATGAGTTTGGCTAAGCCTTCACTCGCTTTGAGTGCGGCATTCCCCACAAACCCATCACAGACCACTAAATCAACATCACCCGTATAGATTTGATTGCCTTCGACATAGCCAACGTAATTCATCATTTTACATTCAGACAACATGTAAGCCGTACGTTTAACCTGATCATTGCCTTTAATTTCCTCGACCCCAATATTTAATAAAGCAATTTTAGGGCTAGGGTTTTGGTCAGATGCTTGAATGAGCGCAGAGCCCATCACGGCAAATTGAAACAAATGTTCAGCACATGAATCAATGTTTGCCCCTAAATCAATCACCCGAGTCCGGCCTTTTGCGGTCGGGAGTTCGGTGATGATGGCGGGGCGGTCTATGCCTTGCAAGGTTTTTAAAACGAATCGAGCAATCGCCATCAGTGCGCCCGTATTTCCCGCACTGACACAAGCCGCTGCTCGTTCCTCTTTAACCAAGTTAATGGCAATACGCATCGAAGAGTCTTTTTTATTCCGCATGGCCGACGAAGGCGGCTCATCCATCCCCACCACTTCCGAGGCGTGGACAATACTAAACTGCGGATTAGACTCAGCACCTAATTTTTTTAGTCGAGCACGAATGTGTTGTTCGTTTCCAACCAAAATTAAATGCAATCGAGGGTTGCGAGACACCGCATCAATACAAGCCGGTATAATCACGGGGAGACCAAAGTCTCCCCCCATTGCATCAATAGCTATACTAATCGGTTTCAATGACAATTACTCACCTTTGTCGTCAGCAGTGTCATCAAAAGCAACGCCGGACTTATCAATGATTTGTCGACCACGGTAATATCCGTCTTCAGTCATGTGGTGTCGACGGTGTGTTTCACCGGTCACATGATCCACTGACAAAGTCGGTTCTACCAAGGCATCATGCGATCGTCGCATGCCACGTCTTGCACGAGATTTCTTATTCTGTTGTACAGCCATCATTTACTCCAAACAAATTTGTATCATACGGTGGCAAATAGTACCTATTTTTTTACGATATTCCAAGTATTTTAGCAATAAAAACACTGTACACCTCTTAAAGTTTGTTAGAAAATCGCTTTTATAGTAGTAACGGCCACAATCAGGGCGCAGTATATCATGTCATTTGAGTGAGGGAAAATCATGGCGGGACATAGTAAATGGGCGAATATTCGTTTTCGAAAAGGCGTACAAGATGCAAAGCGCGGCAAGGTCTTTACCAAACTTATTCGTGAAATCACCGTCGCTGCGCGGACCGGGGGTGCTGAAGAAGAAGCGAACGCTCGGCTAAGAGATGCGGTCAGTAAAGCACTTAAAGCCAATATGAAAAGAGATACCATCGATCATGCCATCAAGCGTGGCGTTGGTGATCAATCATCCGATGCCATGCAAGTCATGCATTATGAAGGGTATGCCCCGGGAGGCGTAGCCATTTTGGTTGATTGCTTATCTGATAATAAAAATCGTACGGTCTCTGATGTACGGCATGCGTTTACAAAATATGGGGGTAACTTAGGCACCGATGGCTCTGTGTCTTATCTTTTTCAGCAACGCGGCGAAATCTTGCTTGCTGCAGAGGTCCCTGAAGACGCTGCCATGGAGCTCGCGATCGAACAAGGTGCAGATGATGTGATGGTTGAAGAAAAACAAGTGCTGATCCTCACCCAACCTGCGGTGTATCACACCTTGCTAAAAGCCCTTGAGCAAGCAAACATGAGCATCGAGCACGCAGAACTTGCGATGCACGCGAGTATTTCTGTTCCCTTAGATGAAGAAGCGGCTCAAAGCGTAATTAAGCTCATTGATGCATTAGAAGATTTAGATGATGTACAAGCCGTACATACTAATGCTCACTTTCCTGAACATATGCTTGAGTCTACATGACAAAAATAATGGGCATTGACCCAGGCTCTAGAATAACGGGTTATGGCCTAGTGGATGACGTACGCGGCAAACTGCAATATATAGACAGTGGCTGCATTCGCACGACGACAGATACCTTCAGCAAACGCCTCCTGCAGATTTTTGATGGGGTGTGTGAATTAATGCAACACCATACGCCCGATGAGGTGGTCATTGAGCAAATTTTTACCCACCAAAATCCAGCAACCGCTCTAAAGCTGGGGCAAGCGCGCGGTGCGGCCCTGGTTGCTGCGGCTTCTTTTAGAGTCGAAATTGCTGAATACACCCCAAGACAGGTTAAACTAGCAGTGGTCGGGTATGGTGCGGCTGAAAAAGAACAGGTTAAGCAAATGGTGATGCGCTTACTTGGCTTGCAAACCGCACCGCAAACTGACGCATCAGACGCCTTGGCTTTGGCCATTTGCCATAGCCATCAACGCCGTTTTAAACAACTGGTACAAACCGGTCTCAACAAGGAGCAGGTATGATTGGATGGCTAAGTGGACGAATTATTGACCGCCCCGAAACTCGAAAACTGGTTTTAGAAACCCAAGGGGTTGGCTATGATGTCGAGACCTCGTTAAATACGTTTTTTCAAATCGAGTCGCAAGCGGATAATGTGGGGTTGCATATCCATACCGTTGTCAGAGAAGACGCCCTTCTCCTGTATGGTTTTTTGGATAAACAAGAGCGATCGCTCTTTCGCGCCCTTATTAAAGTCAATGGCATTGGCCCCAAAGTCGCGATGGGCATCTTATCTAGCGCAACCCCTTCTGAATTTATCTCATGTCTACAACGCGGCCAACTGGATCAACTCACGCGCCTCCCCGGAATTGGGAAAAAAACCGCTGAACGTTTATTGCTTGAGATGAAAGATAATTTAGGTCAAATCCAATGGAAACCGCTAGACATCACCCCCACCTCTCACATGCAAACAGAAGCCATTTCAGCCTTGGAGGCGCTGGGCTATAAACCGAATGAAGCGCTTAAAATGATTAAACTGGTTGAAGCCGGATATGCGTCTTGTGAAGAGTTGATTCGTGGCGCGTTGAAATATGCGGTACGGTGAAAGGTTTAGCCTTGAAGATAGAGAGCATATTGAATTTAAATTGACAGACATATCTTTTTATTTAACAATATGGCTTTAACAAAAGGAGAGGACTGATGTTTGCACCTGAAAGCTCATTATGGGATCTTATCGTTTCTAGAGAAGAAAACGCGTTAGAACTACTAAAAGCGCGCTTGGAAGGGTTAAAAACAGAAGTAGGCTATCCTCCTGCACATACTCGAGAAGCAGAAGAGGCTTTCGAGGCTTTTGTTCAGACTCATCTTATTACCCCATTAGCAGGGAAAACACTAAACCAAATGAAACCGTTTTATCAAAAAATGGCTGAGCGATGCTTTGAATTGGGTTATCGCGTTGATGAAGAGATGCATGCAGTTTTTGTTGATGCGGAGAATCAGCCTATTGAGCATGATGAACGCGGTCATGTTGCTGCTTTTTTGGTCGACAGCATGTTGGCTGCGCCTGGAGTCAGTCGAAATATAAATTTAATGACGTTCGTATTGGACGATGCGATACAAAGTGTTAGCGCTCGATACAACGCACCTGCAGTTGCAGTTCCTCAATAATTTCAAGCAAGGATGGTAGCCTGGATGCATCCAGGCTCCTTTGTCCACCCTTGTTCTTACCCCTCAACTACCGAGGGTGGTAATACCCCTGACCATGAACATGGGCCTGCGGACCACCCTGCTGCGGATGCCCATGAACCGCCCCCGACTGCTGCCCATACAACGGTGCCGGCATAAACGCAAATTGACCAAATGATCCCTGATGATGCAACACAGCATCAGCAGGCGGGGCCGTTGCATACAGGGGTACCGTATTCAGACTGGTTATTGCCCGTTTAATCTCCTCAGGCGTCATCATTCTTGTCGCCAACTCGCGTTTAAACTCAAACGGCATTCTGCACGAGGGTATATCTTTAAACCCATCCACATACCCTTGATAATGCTCATCCGAAATACGTCGCTTAAACAAGGCTTCGACCTGCGGTTTTGCTAAAGGCCGACGATATTCAAAATGATTTAAATAACCGTCATACTCTTGTGGTGTTAAAATCCGTCCATTATACTCATCAAGCACCAGCTTACAAATCGGATACGGCTCATCTAAGGCATCTAAATCTAGGGGATTAATGGCTCCCACGAGATTACACATGAGCCAGACACCATATGAGTAATAGAAAGATGGCCCTTGATTGCGCAGAACTTGCAATTGTTCAGTCAGAAAATCATCTACCGCAGCCACGTACTTCGCTTCTGTATCAGCAGCTTCAAACCAAGCAACCTCATTATTATTGTTGGTGCAACTCAATAACATGATAGGCGTATTTTGTGGATTGGGTCTGTTTTTCAACAGCTCAACAACTCTTGCCGTTGGCGCATCACTTGCCTCACCATCTGTAAATAAGGAAATAATAGCTCGCCCCCCTCTACGCGCCTGCCTTTGCAAAGCGTCTGATAGTTTTGCATAAATAGGGGTACTGCCATTTGGCTTAACGAGATTAAATATCTCTACAATTTTGCTATGCGCTTCGCGTTCAAATTTCTGTGGATTGCTATTTTTTTTGTTAAGCTCTACGACTAAAGAATGATTTAAAAACGAAATACGGTGAGACTGAATCGGAATCAGTTTAAGCAGCTCAACGCGCCAATGCATACGGCTCTGTACTTCATCCCAACGACTGATTAAACTTTTTGGATTTCGACCTCGATATTTTTGCTGTACAATATAATGCGCTTCTTCCAACGTTACATCAGATTGCCCAGTCATAGAATAGCTGTCATCTAAAATCGAGTCGTCAATAAATTCAGAAAAAGCCATGAGTTTGGGTAAATGCCCACAGAGGATGCCTAACTGATTAAACTGCTCATCCAATTGGTCAATCGGTTCTTGCTGGCCGGGCTGTGTCCTCAAATCAAATCCCGTATCTTGGGTGTAAGCGGGGCTTTGATAAAGCGTGATAGCGCCATCCATGCCTGGTGGAATGATTGATTTTCCTGAAGTTTGTTCTGTTTCAAATTCAATCAAGTCAGCGACGGTTTTAACAGGTGCAATCGGCGCTTGAGGAACAAGCACCGGATCAACCGGCGCTACCGTGGTATCAATATACTTTCCATCTGGACCTTTCACATACTTAGGCATCATCTATCTCCCACATAAAAAAAGGATCGTATAGACTGCCATAATAGTTGTCAACATGACTAGGTGGAACTTACAAAGAGCGTGGGGTGGACAAAAGTTTTATACACGCCGATCCGCCCCCTCCCCAACCCTCACTGCCATTAAGTTAAGGAAATGTTATTGATTTCCCTGTAATTTTTTTAGAATCTCTGCATTTTTACAAGGATGTAGAGATGTTAAAATTAGTACAAGCAATCAAGTTAGTTACTCTAAGTGTT
>JAPLRL010000017.1 GCA_026399205.1 Gammaproteobacteria bacterium | reverse complement strand
TCAACGATCAGGTTAGGTAGGAAGATTATAGAAAGGGGGAAAATACATGAGAATTTTGAAAAAATGACCAAAACCCCTGTCAACCCCTAAATGAAAAAAATTAAAAATATTTTCTATCGCAGCCCTACCGAAAGGTCACGTTGCAAATGAATACGCGTGTCCGAACTTGATATAACGCTATTCTGGATGACAGGATCAAAATTGAGGATAAGACTGCCCTCAAGCTGCTCTGAAAAAGGAGGTAAACATTGTAACGGAGCATGTGCACACCCTATTGATATAACAATGTTTTGAAACTGTTTCATGTCAATGAGTGAACTCAGATAAGCGTATAGCGCTTGGTTTTGTTGGTCAGACTCCATAACGCATTGTTTAAGGTTTTCTTTTGCATAGGTCATTAACTCACGCCGACAGTGCTCTTCAAACTTTATCTTGCCCTCAAGATCTCTATATAATTGTTGATACGCCCTAGCTCGAGTCTGATCAAGATCCTTCATCATGCTGTTGTAAGGATCAAACCTATCAAGTTTAAAAAGTGAAAGTGGATTTGCTACCGTTGGTGTCGTCAACTTCTCCAATAGCTCATAACAGGTGTGGAGGCATCTAATGTTTGCCTCAAGCGGTGGCAATTGAGTCAGTGTGCCGCCTATACAATCTAGTAGATTTATTTTTTGTGTGATTGAAGCTTCAGAGGGTAACAAAGTAGATTCGTGGCCTCCCGTCTGGCCGCAGACTTGAGCTCCTTTCTGCAAAAAAAAATGGACCTGGCATAATGCCCCTTTAGTGCTGTATGAATATAAAACGAATAAACCATTATACAGAGCACATTGCTCTACGTAAAGGCAATATTATGGATTAAATACAAAATTGTTGGGCTAAGGTCCAACCTACGCCAATTGCTTTTTATCTGCACTAATATTATGCTCTCCATTCTTTAATCATAGGCTAAAGACCATGCCTGAAGATATTCTCCGCGCTCGACACACAGACCCTGCCGCCCCCTCCCCAGACCACACAAGCCGTAAGCTTACTATTTGCATACCCATCACGGATGTTTTAGCGGGGGTTCTTCCTTACAATGCGCTCTATCAACAAGAAGCCGCATATTTTTTAATGAAGAACATGTCATCTCATAAACTCGTCGACCCAACCCATCGTCACCGGTCTTTTCAAACAGTGGCAAAACGTTTGCAGTTTTTTCCGGGAGCCACTGAACTCATTTTATGGTTATTATCAAAACCCTACATTGAGTTGGTGTTTTCTGATATCCCCGGCGAATGCTCAACTCCTTTAGTTTTCAAAAAAATTTTCGAGGAGGTGACGTGTAGAACGTTGCGTGCGGCCCATTGGCGAACCGAACCTCAATCTGTGATATCTCGAGATTTAGAGCCCATCATAGAGGGAAGAGCGAATTGTACGATTGAAAATACGATATGGGTACATCACTCACCTCAAACCCTAGTCCCAGTGCAACAGGCTCAATTTTTACCCTGTTTTTCAGGCAGTGCGTGGAATTACCATGCATTAACCCAACCCTCGTGCTTTGACAATGAACTCACCTTTACCACAAACGGTGAGCGCTGTTTGGTCATACACAACTCTGTTTTTCATCTTGTTGGTCAGTTAGCGGAGTGCCTCACTTTTTTTGAAACCACCACAAAACCCATGAGTCAATTTTTGCCTCAACACGTTTCTCAATGCGTAACTTTAGGAGAGCATCCGAAGCATTTTGAACAAGGACGCGCGCAGTTACAAACCATCCGCCCAATTCAATTTGTCTCTCCATGTGAGTATAAAGGATACATTGAAGAAACGAACCGCGCACTGACCTTGGCTAGCTCCGCTTCCGCTCAATAAACCAACCCTAGAGCTTAAAACCTCGCATTTTGAAGGAGCTTCAGTATATAATCCCCCTCCCAACAACAAAGATTTTTGAACCGATAAGCTTTATCACGGAGAGTATTCTGTTACAGTGTTGTGCTAAGCCGCTGCAAAACGTGGAAAGCCTGAACTGTCACGAACGCTTTCCACCTGAACCTCTGGGTTCAAATCTTACGTTGTTGGGTCCCTTGCCTTACACGGCACTTATTTTATGGTCTTTTTCAGATTTGTGAATGGAATCAAAGAGGTAAGTCCATATGTTTTATGTATATATTCTTCGCTGCAATGATAAAAGCTATTATACCGGCCATACTGATAATCTAGAGGCTCGACTTCATCAGCATCACAATAGACTCCTCCCATCTTGTTACACGGCGACCAGATTACCCGTCGAACTATTGTACTCGTCCCAATTTCCTACCAGAATGGAGGCTTTGATTGCAGAGCAGCAAATCAAGGGATGGAGTCGGAAAAAGAAAGAAGCCTTGATCAAAGGTAATTGGGAGGAAATATCCTATTATGCAAAACGAAAGAAAAAGGTTCGGAGTTGCATCGACTAACCCTTCGAGACGGCGCGTTAAGTTTCAGTGAATAATAATAAAGATCGAGTTCGCGCCTCCTCAGGGCGAACGGAGCATCCAAACTAAAAATGGCTAAAGTCCAGAACTACCCAGGTACGTCATCCTGAATGCGGAGTTACAGATAAAACATGATAACCATCAGAAAACTTCGCCTAAAAAAAGAAAAATTTAGTCGACAAAAATACCGAGAAAAAGACTTGGTCACGGCTGTCGGAAAACAAGCACATGCAGGTATTCTATTTGCTTGCCAATTATTTGTAGCAATCTTTTTGACCCCGGTCGTTGTTGTTTCAAGCTTAGTGAGTCAAGAGGCGCTGCTTATTTTAGCGGGGGTGATTCTGGCTTTAGCGTATCTTGCGAGCTTCACATACCGAATCTACCGAGGGCAAGTCTCGTGGGCTGAAGGGATCTGGACCCTGATTGGGCTCGCTTTATTCATCGGACTTGCAGTTTATTTCTTACTGCCTTTGTTCCCAGTGGCAACTTCTTTTTTAGCTATCGTTAGTTTTGCTGGCATCATTGCGACTGCAATCAATACCTTTTTTCTGTTGAAAACGTTTATTTTTCCATTTTTTAAATCATTAATGGGTCATTTAGGTAAATTAATTTTCGAAAAAGTGCTGGGAAAACCATATCACTCGAGCCCCTTATATACTATCCCCCCCCTATCTGTTAGACCCAACGAACTCACTGATGACCGCGTGGTAATCATGACTATTTTACAAGCAGATCAAGAATCGAGAGCTCAAGGCCCCTTGTCCTTAGCTGATCCTAAGGATTTCAATAAAAGAATCAGGCCTTACAATTTACTTGGTACACGATTGGTCACCTATGCAAATAAATATCACCAACGCTTTCTAGGCGCTGTTCGCTTTAGCGATGACATTTCAAAAGTAACACAAGCCATTGCAGATCTCACCGAATTGGGAGATCCCAAACCCGCGCGAGATTTTTTTAAAAGAAAAACAAACTGGAAAATTGCGAAAATTACTTTACTCAGAACAGTCCGAGAAACATTGATTGAACAGTTTCAACACCTAGATTTTTCAGCATACAATGCATTTGCCACAACCGTATTTTGGGGGTTAAAACCATTAAAAGATCCCCGCTCCACCAACCCCCTATCCTTTCTTCACACTATCATCAGGCGCTTAAAATCTTATGTTTCTTCATCTACCCACGAAGAGAGCGCTCAAGAAAAAGCAAATAAAAAACATGCCAAACATCTAGACATATTAAATCAGGCCATCGAAAAACAAGTCAGAAAAGCGTTGAATCTATCCAAAATATTGGATCACACAACCCCGTGCGGTGAAACGAGAATAACAAACACGCTCACTCAACCTACAAAGGATGATCAAATATCAGGATTCAACGCCCTTTTTGAATACAGTATTTTTTATTCCCATGCTGATCGGGAGTGTAAAAAACCGCAGACTGTGCCAGCGCGCAGTATAAATCAACCATAGTGTAGACAACCCCTTTTTACTTGATTATAATTTATCCAAAGTTTTTTTTGGAACGCATGATGCGTGACCTTACGGCAAGCCTGCGCAGAAAAATATTTTTAATTTTTTTGCATTTAGGGGTTGACAGGGTTTTCGGTAGTTTTTTCAAAACTCCCATGCATTTTTTCCCCATTTATAATCCTCCTGTTTGACGTGATCCT
>JAPLRL010000067.1 GCA_026399205.1 Gammaproteobacteria bacterium | reverse complement strand
TATGACTGGCTGGAGGAGATCCTTCGCTATCGCTCAGGATGACGTGTACCTTAAAGACTAGCAGATTTTTATTGATATACAAGCATCGCTTCAATTAAACGTTCATGTAATCGTTCAAACCCGCGATTACTCATCACAACCACGGCATCCCCTGATTGAGTTTGGGTTAATAAATAATCAATCATGCTTTGTGTTGTCGGTAACACTTTTGTCGGGCAGTCGCAGGCTGACACCATAGTAGACACATCAAAATGAGGAGATTCTAGGACCACGACGTGATCCGCTTCTGAGAGTGCTACTGGCATTGCAGCCTCATGTACGCCCATTTTCATGGTATAAGAAGCAAATTCTAATGCCACCACAATGCGTTGATGACGACCACTGCGTTTCAATGCCTCCAGCGTTTTTTGAATAGCGGTCGGATGATGTGCGAAATCATCATAAACGGCAATGCCATGAACGGTTCCCCGCAGCTCTAAACGACGCTTCACGGGCTGGAATGTTTCTAAAGCGCGTGAAGCCATATTTGCATCAATTCCAACATGCTGACTCACGACGAAGGCATGCAAACCATTTTCAATATTAAAGCGACCCAGTAAATCCCAATGAACGTCGGCCACTTTTTTTTGTTCGTGGTAAATCTCAAATTGTCCGGTCGACTCATCTTTGACACCCACCCACCAATCAGCTGATTCACCATCAATCGCGGTTCTTTCAAGCTTTGAATAACACCCGTTCTCTATCACGCGCTGTAATGCGACGTCCTGTCGAGGCATCACAATCGTCCCTTGGGGGGGAATCGTTCTTAAATAATATGAAAACTGCTGTTCGATGGATGCCAAATCGCTATAAATATCTGCATGATCAAACTCTAGATTATTCAGTATCGCAAGCTCAGGATGATAATGCATAAACTTAGGGCGCTTATCAAAAAAAGCAGTGTCATATTCATCTGCCTCAATCACAAACCACTTCCCAGCCCCTAAACGCGCATTGGTGCCAAAATTAGGTGCAACGCCGCCTATCAAAAACCCGGGCTGCAGGCCTGCCTGGTCCAATACATGTGCAACCATCGAAGTGGTGGTCGTTTTACCGTGTGTTCCTGAAATAGCGATCACGCGTTGATGACATAGCACGGTTTCAAACAACCATTGAGGACCAGACACATAACGTTTTTTTTGTTCGAGCATCGCCTCTACAATCGGCATGCCGCGTTTCATTGCATTCCCTACCACCACGAGATCAGCCTCTATAAACGCTTGGCTGACCTCATAGCCTTCAATCCATTCAATGCCTTTTGCCTGCAGTAAATCACTGACAGGCGGGTAGCAGTTTTCATCACACCCTGTCACTTCAAAACCAACCTCTTTTGCGATCAATGCAAGACCACTCATGAACGTACCGCTGATGCCCAAAATATGTATTTTCATCTTTATTCTTTCCCTCGAGATAATCGAAACGGCTCAACCACGGGATCTTTCCACGGTCCTGTGACTCGATACGTATACGATGTCATTTTTTGAAAGCTGCGATTTAAGATATTGCTCGCCACCAAGGTTGCAACACCCGCAATGGGGCCACCGGCAATCATCGCAACCACCGGCAAACTGGAGGTCAGATGCGGAGAAACGCGAATAGACAGATCATAGAGATGTTGCACCACATCAATGCGCCCTTGAATATCAGCGGATGCCACAGGGCCATCAATGGTGCAGGCGGTCGTCTGCAATACCCCTTTTGCCAATTGAAACGACCCATCAAAGACATCAAAAGAATAACCATCATGCGATAAGTCACTGAAATCAAGCTTGAGGCGTCTGGGAAGCGTTTGTAAGCTAAACACACTTAATAATTTAGCCAGCCCTAATTTACTTTCGGTTTGTTTACTAAAATTCATGGTTCGTCCTTCGGTTACCTTCGTGGTGACCTCGCCCCGCATGGTCGCAAGTTTACCACTCCATAAAGCGTCATTCCAATTCAATTCCGCATGCAATGTCATCTTGCCTTTCTCTAAAGCAGGACTCACTTGCCATGCCTTAAGAGACTGACTGATGTCTTTGGTTTCATAATCAAACTGAAGATGGCTTGATTGTTTCAGCGGTGTTTTGGTCCACGCTGCTGATCCTTCAGTTCGATCGACTGAAGACTGCAGCCGCCAAGGATTAACCCGCCACGTTTGTCCAACCGTCTTTGCTTTCATAGAAAACTGACCGAGTAGCAGCTCCCCATAGTGTAACTGTTGAATCTGTAAATCAAGAGAGGGTAAGTCGGAGGGATTAATATTCCAAGTGGTCGACGCTGTTGATGCCCATTTTTCGGGAATAGAAAGAGATTGAATGACACCCGATAGTTGATGGTCTGCTGGATGATAAACGAGCTGAGCATTCAATGCAGGCAACGTAGATTTGATCTCCCAAGCCCCTTTTTCTGTCCGTTTCAGTTTCAGCGCGTCTGCATAATGCAAGGTGGCCGTAAACGAAGGACTAGATGCAAAGAAAAAGCTGGCCTCAAAGGGTTTGATGTCCATTTTTTTCTTTTGAAGCAAGGGCAGAAAATCCAGCTCAAGCCCTTTCAACGGACTTTTTAAGGTGAGCGTTTTCTCATCAGAGGATAACAACATATTCGCATCGAGCTGAATGTGACCTGAGATCCCCTTAAGCGGCTTTAGATAAAATACCTTAAATAAATCAACCGTATCCACTTGGGTTTGTAAATGCAAGGTAGAGATCCGATTCGGAACCGCTTCTCCTGTGATATCTAGCGGGACTGCATGCCCCCACAGCATGGTTTTAAAGTGACTCGGTAAGAGACCATGTCGGTCAAAATGCAACACCCCTTTGACCTGATTAAACCCAACAGAAAATAACGGTTGTTTAAAATAAATATGATTTTTTAATACATCGACTTTACCCAATATTAAGAGCTCATCATCGCCTACAAATAGGGGGATATCTAGCTGTAAATCGAGTGCGACAGGCCCCTTCCAATGAATCTCACTTAAAAACGGATTTTTTTGACCTAAAGGGGCGGCCAAGACAATAGGCCAGGCGACCTCTGCAGGGGCCTCTGCAAGACCGTGGAGTAATAAGCGCTCTTTATCTAACCCTAAATCATTCACCGTTAAATAAAGGGGCCCAACGTCTGCACCGCCAATTTTTGCATGAGTGATATGTGCTGATAAATTGCGCTGATTAACCTCTAGATGAGCTTGCGTGTCTTCTGCTGCGGGCCACCCCTTTGCAAAGTTTAATTTTACGCCCTCTAAGGTTGTCTCAATATGAAAACGCCCTTGCCCATGTTCAAATGGGAAATGGGCCAAATCACCTTGAACCAGCAATGATCCCACCCCAGATTGAATCTCATGGATATCATGCGATAACCAACGGTATAATTTAGGCTTTAACGAAGATTTGGGTAAAAATGGAATCCACTTTTCTCCCTGTTTTAAAGCAAACTCAGCGTGAACGTCTAATAGGCCCGGATGTCCTGTTGATACTTGTGTTAACTTGCCTTGGCCGTTTAATTTTAAATCAGGATGATCAAGGGCCACATGTGCCAAATCAAACGACCATGCCCCTTGCGTTTGTTGCCAGATGAGATCGAGATTCACCATCTTAAATTGCAATGACGCATGCGCAGGAACTTTCATAGCGACGTCTTGACTCTGCAGTTTTAAATGACCGCGCAAGGGCTCCCAATTGATAACACCACTTAAGTGTTTCACGCCTGGCCACCCATTTTTTGAACGCCAAGATACATCTGTGAATTGGGTTAACGCATGATACGCCCCTTGATGTTGAACCACATGCGTATCACTCAACATCCCTGTGACATGCGCCTGCTGAATAGCCTGTAATTGAGCTGAGGTAGTAAAGGGTAAATTCAACACGGTCTTGATATCCAGCTGCTTTAAATATAAATCCCAGTCATGCGTCGTCCCATTCATCTCTAACGAAAAAGCGGTCTGCGGCCAGTCGCCATGCTCATCCACTAACTCAAGTTCATCGCCAGTCACTTGAACCCCCGTCTTGGTGCGTCTCCAAGCCAAATTACCCTTTAGGTGCTTGAAGCGACCCACGTCAGAAAAATGCTTTTCTTTCCATTCAACCTGCGCTAAATCAAAACGCGTCTGCGCTGCAATAAATTGACCTTCGGCTAACTCACCCCAGATTTGCGCGCCCAATACCCCTTGTTTGACCGTCAGTGGAAAATTGGGGAGTCGCTTTAACCAGGGCTCGACATTCACCCCCTTGATCCCGAGATACACATGCCCAAATAATTTCTCTGGATTAATCGAATTTAACACCACTTCCGCACCAAACTCGATAGGGGTCGCTGAGATGCTGTCCACACTCACCTGCCCTCGCATACGATGTTTTCCGAAACGATAAACCAACGTGGCATCCATATCACGTAATTTTAATAACGGCAGGGATTTGAGTTGAGCATCTAACTGGATGTGTTTCACTTGAATGGTGTCATGCGCCAACACAAAAGATAAGATCCGTTCTAATTCGCCGGAATTAGCCTGCGCATTAGGTTTCAGGTCAATGTCTTGAATCTGCCAACCCAGATCTGTCTCCACAATATGTAGCGTCATCCCATCGATAAGCAATACGCCAGGTTGAATCCGTAAATGAATCAACGAACTTAATAAATTAATACCCAATTGAAGTTGCTGTACATTAAGCTGCTGATGTTGTGGCAATTGAACCACCAACTGATTGGCTTTTAAAACCGGTTTAAACCAGTACCACCCGGTTTCGATAGATTGGATATGCACGGGTTGTCCGATAAAGCTGCTTAGCAGTTGCTCTAGTTGGGGGCGATAACGTGCGGCCATGGGCGTAAAGGCACGAAAAATGCTGGAGAGAATCGCAATAAAGATGATGAAATAAGCGGCGTAGAGGAGTCCCCGTTTTAAAACAGATGTGAATTTTGTTTTTAAATAGGGGATATTTAAATGCATTTTGTATACCCTAATCCTCAAAGCGTAACCGTAAAACTACCACAATAGCAAAAGGAATACTGCCTAAACATAGCAAAAAAAACGCACTTAATAACGCAATGATGCCAGATATTTGTCCGTGCATCATCTGCAACCTGACCACACCACTACCAAAAATCATGACAGGAATCACCAAAGGTAACACCAATAAAGCCATCAGCGTGGTTTTTTGAACGCGCCCTACATTTAGTGCTGCGGCTAAGGCTGCCATGAAAAATAACGACGGCACGCCTATCAAAAACCCCATCAATAAACACAGGAGCTCCATGACATTAAACTGATACAGGATGCCCATAATTGGAAAAAAAAGCAACATGGGGAACATCATCATAACCAGCTGCGTTAATAATGTTGCCAAAACCATCATCACCATAGACTCACCCGACACCCAGGCTTGTTCCAGTAAACCTTCTTCATAGGCCCGTTGAAATAGCCCTTCTGAAGATAACAACACAGCAAATAAGGCAGCGACCCACAGTAAGCCGGGCCCGACTTCTCGTAATAAAGTGCTAGAAGGTGGCAAGGTCAATGGGAAAAAAACAAGCATCATCACAAAAAACAAAAAAGCGTGCAGGTTCAAGCGGGGTTGTTTTTTACATAAGCCCCATTCACGACGACATTGTCTTAAAAAGACCGCGCGACAAGACATCATGATAACGCAACAACATTGACATCACGCCCCTGCATTCCAAGATGAGTTGTCATCAACACGCTTCCAGACGCACTCAAATGGTCTTGAATCCAGGTCCAGATGGTGGCTTGTGTCGAATCATCTAAGGCACTAAAAGGTTCATCCAACACCCATACGCTTGCATCCGTCATCCATAGTCTCAATAGCGCGGCTTTACGTTGTTGTCCTTTTGATAAACAAGCCACCGGCATTTGCATAAGCGCGTCCAATTGTAACGCCGTTACCCCCTCTGAGATCGGGCGTTTTGAGCGTCCTTGGTGCCAATCTAGAGCGAGATTTTCTTCTAACGTCAATGCCTCACTCAAGCCATTTTGGTGCCCCACATACACCAATTGAGATAAATAAGCTTGCATACAGGTGTCGATAGCATGACCTTGCCACAGAATATGACCGGCGTGGGGACGAATAAGCCCTACAACGAGTTTCAAAAGGGTAGACTTGCCCGCGCCGTTTTTACCTTGAATTTGCACGCATTGGCCAGGGTGAAGCGTGAAGTTGAGGTTTTGTATTAAAGGGGAGTCGACGTAGTCGAAGGTGAGGTTCTGAGCTTCTATCACTTTACAGTCCCTCCACTAAACGTAAGGTTAGGTTTACTCCGATCTGCCCCCTCTCCCGCGCTATGAACCTTTATGGAGATTCGATCTTGAGCGCGGGGGAGGGTTGGGGAGGGGGTAAAATCTTGTGAACCCCCTCCCTAACCCTCCCCCGCGTTCAACATCGAGTCTTACAAGTGTTTCTCGCGCGGGAGAGGGGACTGATCGGAGTTATATAAGAACCTTCGCACATAAAAAAAACCCAGTTGACGCTTTCACGACGACTGGGTTTTTTAACACAACTCAAGCTTAGATCCTTGAAGGCTCACGAGTCGGTTGCGAAGAGACGCTATCATTTACTGCAGGTCTGACTGCCAACGGAGACCGTCCTCCTATGAAACGCAAACTCGCTCCTCTAGTCCGCTTATCTTGCATTTCTTGATCAGAAGAAGACTCATTATTTTCTTTATTAGAATCTTTTTTAACATGCTTAGGCCGCAGTGCATAAAAAGATTGCAACGGCTTAGCTTCTTCCGTAGCTTTAATCTTAAGGTCTTTGGGCACATCAGGATTTTTAGCCTTAGGATTAAACATATAAAGCACCCGCTTTACCATTGGAGAAAGAGGTTCGTAATCAATGATCACCTTCTCTTCTACTAATCGCCAGTCATATTCAGTAAACGAATTCGTTAAACGAGCTCCTGGTTGATTTGCCTGTTTAAGCGTCTCTTGACACAGCGCACGAGTCACCTGATAAGACACTTCCTCGATTTTTGCAATCAAAGCTGCTTTTTCAGCTTTACTATGCAGGGCATGATTTTGTGCTTTCTCGCAATGCGCTAACATCACGTGAGTCACTGCAACTAAATTTTCAATATGAAGGTATCGACCTTTTTTTACAAGTTCGTCCGGTGTAAGTTCTTCCGACCTAAGCGCCGTCAACATATCTTTCAGCAGCTCTTCCATATCCGTATCGAATTCAAGATTGATGGTTACTTTTCTAAAAAACTTACCGACATTTTTTAGAAAACCAAAGGTATACGCACCATCTAGCTCTTGGCTTTTGCTCAAAGGATTAATTTTTTCTGTTGGTGGCAACTCACCAAACCCATCTAATGCTGCAAACATCGTGTGCATCACTTTTTCTGCAACTGGGTTATGTTGAGCTCTGTTCTTTTCAGAAAATAACTGATTGTCTGTTACCCATTTGTACCATTGTCTTACTGCACGTTGCCAAGGTAAAAATATCAAACCTAACACCACAGCCGCAAACAAGAAGGCATAATAGACGCTTTTAATGATGGCACAAGGAATCCCTACGATGATGGCTGCAAGGATAGTACCTGGTATGCCGAAGCCCCAACGCTTGGTTTCTTGGTTTTTCAAGGCAAAACCAAATGACTCTGTGGGCTCTTTGCCAAAGGTTAAATTGATAATCCCTTGGGCTACGCTGACAAATAAACGAGCAGAGTTAATCACTGTACGAAGTAGAATCACCGGAATGTCGATAAGACCCGCGATGAAACCACCCAACAAGGTCCCTAACCAACCATAACCATACCGTTGTCCAGCAGTGTAAGGTTCACCTGCTTTTCTTGTTACAGGTCCTTTAATCCCCCAGTAATCAGAAGCTGCCGTGTTATATACGGATTTAAAAGCCAGGCGAAAAGCTGGAATAAAGAAGTAGAAGGTTCCAATGACAGCAGCAATGGCCGCAGGAATCAAGCCAATCGCCGTCCCTAAAAATGTACCCGGTCCACCTAAACCATAAGCTTCTGCCGGTGTGCGTGGCTGCTTTTTTTTGCCAGGCCCCTGAGGATTAGCAACTTCTGTCTCACCTGATTTTAACATCGCTTTGTTCACGTTTGTCAAACCAAATTGACGCCCATGAGTCCTGCCTTTCCATGCTTCCACCATCATCAGTAAAGGCATTTGCACAGCGGTAATTAAGGAATACCAAGAGTGTTTAATAATATTGGTAAACCCTAAAAGCACAAACGGAACCAGACCTGCAGCCCAACCAATGGCTGTGCCGATAAATCCGACGCCGTGGCGCGCACCTGGTTTTAAATGATCTTCATAGACACCCGCAAATTTCCCTTGTAGGCCCAATCGAGCCATGCCGACAAAGGTATAAGGGATAGCGGCAAGATTAAGCCATATGAATGTGGCAATAGCACCGAAGACGGTACCGATGATGGTTCCGGGAATTCTCATCGCCTCAGTTGCCACTTCCACAGCTACTGTTTGCTCTTCTACCGCATGCTCTGGAAGCGGTTTATGGTGAGTTTCATAAGCGCTGTTCACCATGATTTTAACTGCTTCAATCAGCGCACGTGCGTTGTGTGCAAGCACTGCAAGGACACCGCCCCAAAAAACAGGACTCAAGCCAACTAAAAACATCCCCACATTCAATACAACTCTGCTCGCAGTGAGTTTTTCAACCTTCTCATCACCTTTCAATGGGAAGAAGGCATCGCCCCCTCTTAGGCTTTCGTAACCGCGTCTCAGCTCCATACCTAACACTTCGCTGACTCTATCAGTACCTTTAAGTACAGCTTCACGTATCTTTCTTGCTACACCCGCCACTCGCCCGGGAACTCTTGCTAACGCACCTAAAAGCCCTGCCATATTAGTCTCCACCATGAAAGAATAAAAACAGGGTAAATAGTATTCAACTTCTTAACATAAGTCAACGTTAAATTTGGTCATTTTGATTTTTATTTCGAACAACGTGACTAAAAAAGTCCTGAATAAGCTGCTCACAGGCCGATTGCTGTACACCCTCATCGAGTTTAACGCTTGCATAAACCCCTAATCCGTTCATCACATTCAGCCGCGATCCGGCCGCACCCGCACGCCAATCTCTTGTTGCAAAAACCACTCTCGAGACCCTAGCTTGTAATATTGCCCCAGCACACATGACACAAGGCTCCAGCGTCACATACAAGGTCGCCCCTGTTAATCGCTCATACTGTAAGGTCTGACAGGCCGCTTGAATCGCTAAAATTTCAGCATGAGCGCACGGATCGCGCCGTAAGCGCACTTGATTCCATCCGCTGCCGACACATATCCCGTTGTTAACCACCACCGCGCCCACCGGCACTTCTCCATGAGATTGGGCAACTTGTGCTAATTGTATCGCTTGCGTCATCCAATCTTCATCTGAGTGCATGCCTCACTCCCATTCAATCGTTGCCGGGGGTTTTCCTGAAATATCATACGTGACCCGCGACACCCCTTTGACTTGGTTCAAGATACGGCGCGCGACTTCTTCTAAAAAGTCCCAGGGTAATTTGGCCCAATTGGCAGTCATAAAATCTTGCGTTTGCACCGCTCGCAAACAAATCACATGATCATACACCCGCCCATCGCCCATCACTCCCACACTTTTGACCGGCAAAAACACCGCAAACGCTTGACTCACTTCGTGATATAAGTCTGCTTCGCGTAGAGCCTGAATAAAAATAAAGTCTGCCTGACGCACCACATCGACATAGGCTTCTTTCACCTCACCTAGCACTCGTACCGCAAGACCCGGGCCAGGAAAAGGATGACGATCCACCAGGGTTTCAGATAATCCTAAAGCACGCCCTAATTGCCGAACTTCATCTTTAAATAAGGTGCGAATCGGTTCTAATAAGGCAAACGGCAGGCGATCGGGTAATCCGCCGACATTATGATGTGATTTAATCACATGCGAGGTTTGACCAACACTCGCGACCGCAGATTCAATCACATCCGGGTAAATTGTGCCCTGCGCCAACCATTTAATACCCTTTAGCAACTTCGCCTCTTGCTCAAAGACCTCAATAAAGACACGCCCAATGGTTTTGCGTTTTTCCTCAGGACACACCACGCCTTTTAAGGCTTGTAAAAAACGCTGTTTCGCATCGACAACATGAATAGAGAGCCCTTGCGTAACAAACATCTGTTTAACTTCTTCTACTTCACCTTGCCTTAATAAGCCGGTATCTAAAAACACACATTCTAGCTGTGCACCTATCGCGCGGTGTAACAAAGCAGCAACCACTGAAGAATCCACCCCGCCAGATAAACCTAATAAGACTTTGTCTGCACCCACTTTCTCCCGTAATTCGGCAACCAACTGCTCTAGAATCAGCTCAGGCGTCCAACTGGGTGTTGCGCCACACACGTCCAGCACAAATCGCGATAGCATCATCGCCCCTTGCAGGGTGTGGGTGACTTCCGGATGAAATTGCAGTGCATACCAGGGTTTGTGACGATGTGCCATGGCTGCAATGGGCGCATTGGTGGTTTGCCCAATCACCTGGAAATCAGGTGGCAGCTTGATCACATGATCCCCATGGCTCATCCACACATGTAAACAGCCCGCACCTTTTTCATCTAACTCATCGACTAAGCCATCCAACAATGTCGAGCGCGCCACATGGCTCAACTTGGCATAGCCATATTCACTCGCCTCAGCCTTTTCAACCTGCCCGCCTAAAGCAACCGCCATGGCTTGCATCCCATAGCAAATGCCCAATACCGGCACCTGAATATCAAATAGCCACGCAGGTAACTGGAGGGCTTGTTCACCGATCACACTGGCCGGCCCTCCTGATAAAATCACCCCAATAGGATGACGCGCCAAACACGCCTCTTTCGACAGTGTCAGTGGATGAACTTCACAGTACACCTGCAATTCGCGAATGCGTCTTGCTAAGAGTTGGGTGTATTGAGATCCGTAGTCTAAAATGATGAGGGTTTGTTTTTGTTTCATTTATACGCAACCTTATGTGTTGTAACCCATACGTCATCCCGAGCGCAGCGAGGGATCTCCTTCCATCTGGTGGAGATCCCTCGCTGCGCTCGGGATGACGTAGCGATTTTTATTTCTCTTCAATTTGATAATTCGGTGCTTGTTTGGTAATACTCACATCATGCACATGCGACTCGCGAATGCCGGCTTGTGAGACTTGAACAAACTGAGCTTTTTCATGTAGATCTAAGAGCGTATGCGCCCCCAAATATCCCATACATGAGCGGACACCACCCATTAATTGATAAATAATCCCTTGTGCTGCACCCTTATAAGGGACGCGTCCTTCAATCCCCTCTGGAACCAATTTATCAACGCCTGCGCCTGGCTCTTGAAAATAGCGATCACTTGAACCTTGTGCTTGTGACATGGCCCCTAGTGATCCCATGCCCCGATAACTTTTATAAGTTCGTCCTTGATATAGCTCAATTTCACCGGGTGACTCTTCTGTGCCTGCAAACATGCCCCCCAACATCACAACATCTGCGCCTGCGGCTAATGCTTTACACACATCCCCTGAAAAACGAATGCCACCGTCTGCAATCACGGGGACTTGACCTTTTAATGCTTCAGCAACCGAGGCAATTGCCGTTAATTGAGGCACGCCAACACCCGTCACAATCCGTGTTGTACAAATCGACCCAGGGCCAATCCCTACTTTCACCGCATCGGCACCGGCTGCCAGTAAATCAAGTGCGGCTTGTCCTGTTGCAATATTTCCTGCAATTACAGCCAAAGTCGGATAATGTTTTTTAACCCATTTCACCCTGTCTAACACCCGCTCTGAATGACCATGTGCGGTGTCGACCACAATCACATCAACACCGGCTTCAACCAACGCAGCCACCCGTTCTTCTGTTCCCTCACCCACGCCTACAGCGGCACCAACACGTAATTGCTCGCTGCTGTCTTTGCATGCATTAGGTTTATCTTGTGCTTTTTGAATGTCTTTTACGGTGATGAGCCCACGTAGCTGAAAAGCGGAATTCACCACCAAGAGTTTTTCAATTCGATGTTTATGCAACAATTCGCAGACCTCTTGATGGCTTGCGCCTTCTTGCACCGTCACCAACCGTGACTTAGGCGTCATCACCGATGAAACGGGTAAACTTAAATTTGTTTCAAAGCGAATATCCCGTCCTGTCACAATGCCAATCAAGGCTTTCCCCTCCACAACGGGAACACCTGAAATATGATAACGCTTCATGAGCTCTAACAAGCCTTGAACCGTCACCTCGGGTGAAACTGAAATAGGGTCCGTCACCATCCCGCTCTCAAACTTTTTCACCCGTCTAACTTCTTCGGCCTGCTGTGCCACACTCATGTTTTTATGAATAATCCCCATGCCGCCTTCTTGAGCAATGGCAATGGCTAATCTTGATTCAGTCACCGTATCCATCGCAGCAGAGAGCAATGGGATATTTAATGCAATGTTTTTCGTCAGATGCGTCACCAAGGACACGTCTTTAGGCAGCACCGATGAACGCCCTGGCAACAACAACACATCATCAAATGTCCACCCTCTTTCGAGTTGAGTCAGGTTCATCGCAACATACTCCTCTTCGTGAAAAATAAATTTGGGGGAGTTTATCACAAAATGTCGCTACATCGAACATTTGATTGTCTTGGCCCCAACATCCGAGCCGCAACCGTCAGGGAGCGGAATTTTTAAACCTTCCGCTCCCTGACGGTCGCGGCTCGGATTCCTTGATCTCTTTTCTTTCAACAAAGACTTTTAAAAGACAACGCGTTTATATATAATCACGACTTGTTCTCAATGATCAGGTCATGTAGCCATGCCTTTTGTTTTAGCACAATGTACCTATCCAACTGTCTCATCACTCACCACCGAACTCATTCAGCGCTATGAAAAAAATCTAGTCCCCGAAGACACACTCGTCGATCTAAACATCTCGACTTTAACCCCCTTGAGCACAGAAGAACTCAAAGAGCTTATGACTTTTATGGTCAATCCGGCTCGTCTTCGCCTCTTTCAGCTTCACGTCTTAAACCCTTCAAATGCCCCCTCTACTCAAGTTGCTAACCAGCAGCTCAAACGCGCTTGCTATTACGCCCAGCTACAATATGCTGCAATAAGAGCGCTAGAAAAAAAAGAAAAACCACGCGTTAATCCCGCGAAAATCGATTTTGTTCTTCATCAACACGTGAAAGTACCCACTCAGATATTGCATATCATTCCGATTCCCAACGCACACACTGCCCTTCCTGAACCTATAACGCCGCATCCTACAACACAGCAAGGCGCAACCCTCGCCCCACTAGAACCGCCTACCTATGAAACCTATCAATTATTACGCATCCCACCTTGTGATCTGACCGCTGCAACATTTGAGAGCGTCACCCGTCCTGATGTAACGATAGACCACCTGTTACAGTTCTTAAAAGAATGTCATTCTCCCTACCAAAAAGACATTCAATCTCGCCTCGAGAACCTTAGCGACCCTACGTTTTATCCTGTATTCGCCCACCTATTATTGCTCGGTGGTGATGCCTACCTCAATTATGTACTCAAACTCATCAAAATCTTAAAAGACAAAAAAATGAGTGTGGCGTTTATGAAGCAAGGGATCCCTTTTCTTAAAAACTTACAAAAACTCACAGAACTTCCTCAGGACAAACAAGCCTGGTGGAATAGCCTCATGCTGCAACATTTACAAGATTCAACCCAGCCTTTTGATTTCAACACCTGTTTTCACGCCTATACCCAAACGTTTTTACCCAAAATGGCCGCCCTTGGCATCCCACATCTCACCTATCCTTGCCCCATCACCAACAGCACTAATTTTTTAAGCACGCTAGACTACATCCCCACCCTCTTGGCACAGGCAAAAAAACAAGGGGAAACCACGTTACATGAACAATACAAAGACTTAACTCACCTCAACTGGAGTGAAACAGGTGCTTATTACGCCGTTACACAAGGCCAATTCGGCTACGTGAACGCACAAATGGACTTAAACACCGCTGAAGATACACAGCTTTGCCTAGACGGGCTCGATCCCAATCAACCCTTGAGCGATGCTGTTTTTGCTCGATTAATCGGTCGATATTGGAAAGATGGCCTGACCTTCACTCAAATCAATGAGATAAAAGAACAGACCAAGGTCGAGGGCTGGAGCCCATTAAGCCAACAACACTTGCTGTTCCTCATCACCTGTTCCTTTGCTGCCCCGGAAAGTCTCAGTGCCTCTGCATGGAAAACACAGCTCAGTGAGTTCATCACTGAGCTCAACACCTATTCAGAAGATAGGCGAGCTCAACTGCTGGCCCACTTGGTCCACTGCCATCAATTTAAACCACACCCTCCCTCGCTACCGCAACTTAGACAAATACTGCAGCTGATCTTAACTGTGGCGGATGCGGATATTCCGCCTATCATGCTTTGCAATATCCATGATGGGCAAGAGGTGATGCAACGACTACGGATGCGGTTTGAGAAAGAAAGGGGCTCTCCACTATCTTCACCATTGTCTACGCACGCGCCTACGTCCCGCGTCTTGTCCGCAGGAGCCAGCGATGTAGATAAAATCCTGGATCCCGCGGACAAGCCGCGGGACGTAGACGGTGTTGGTGTGGACAATACGCTCCTCATCCGACTCCCATCCTTATTGGTTTCCTTGCGCACCGATCTCCTAGCCATCTTCCTTGATCAAACACGCTATTTTGAATTCACCCAATTACTCGCATCACTGTCTCCAGAAGACTGGCAACCAGGATCTATTCTGGCACTTGCCAAAACCATGCAAGACGCACCCGCAGTATTGCTTTCTGCCTTATCACAATTGAATTTAAGCAAATCGAGCCATTATCCTTGCGTGCGCGATCTGCACGCACTTCGTGACACTTTATCTAACGCACACCTGAACAACACCGATCTGACCACTCTCACTCAACGACTAAACGATCAAAACCTGCTCCCTGGCTGCGTATTTGGTAACGGACAACTTTCACAGCTCAATGATCTGATCATCGAAGCCATCAAAGACTTTTTTGAAAAAAATGATGAGAAATTTCCTACTATCATTGAAAACGGCTATGACTCACATTTTGCTAATCAAACGGTGTGTAGCAAATTAGCAACACAAATCACCCCCTATTTTAAAGAAACGATTAGCGCCATCAATCAATTAAAACTATATATCCGCAAGCCCTCTGTGACCTTCGACCGGGTTCTCGAGCATATTAAAACCATTGAGGATAGTTTAGATAACTTATTCAACCAACACCCCTATGAACAATGGCTGCCCTTCAAAACATACTCAGCAACTGGATCTGAGATCTTTAAAGCATTAATCAAAGGAGAAGGCTCAGGTGGCATCCTCGGCTTACTTTCTGCACTACACCCCCTCTATAAATTAGGTCGCGGCAAGCTCGAGGCACGCTATCAAACTTACCTGGAAAAATTCAGCGACCATCACTCGATCATGGTCGTTTTTGAAGATGAAATCATTGCGCGAGTGAAACAACCGATTGCCAAATTACTCCATCAGCTGCAAGCACCTACCGCATTGCAAGACGCTATTTTCGAGGCCATCAAACCCAATAACCTCACGACCGATACAACCCTACAAGCAGACAAGGCTCTGATTCTATATAACGAAAAAATACAACAGGTCCGTAGTTTCTTAGACAAGCTGATTTTGTTTAAAAATAAACCTGGCATTCAAGCCGATGAGTTTAATCAACTCACCCAACAACTTGCCTTGCCTGGTTTACAACGCTTACCCTTTCAACAACAACATGCGTTATTTGATGCGCTGATCGGTGCATCCTCTCATCAGCATCTCTTAACGCGTCTAGCACTCATGAACGATCTCCTCGCTCAAGCGCCATCCCCCCTTTCCATAGAATCCATCGAGCGCGCAATTCACCAACTTCCTCAACTCTTTAAATTACCGCTAGATGCCATTCAACAAAACAAATTTTTAAAAGCCAGTTTTTTGCACAATTTAAAAAGCCCATTGCCCTTTCCATTTGAGCCCATTATCAAGTTACACACGCTCACCACCCTCGAAGAGCAAACCAAAAAAGAATTACTCAAACAATTCATTTTATTTTTACAAGCGCCTGAGGTCGATATCCGGTTACTCACGACAACCATTGAGATGACCAGTAATTTACTGGCCACCGATCCCACTCAAGAACAATTGGTTTTTTCTCTCCTCAAACGCTTAGATATCTCCAAATTAGACGAAGAGCTATCACACTATCAGGCCTTATTAAACCCGAATCAAGCCGCAAATATTAAATACGTCATCACCCGTCTTGCAACCTCTGAAGATCCTCATCTCACGCTAAGCTTACTCACCACCCTTCGCCAACAATTGATTGATGTGCCGGCACGGTTAGAGATCATTTACCCCCTCTTTCTCAATGCGCCCTACCCTAGTGCGACGATGCTGAAAGAAGCCTTTAAATTAGCTACATTAGATGAGTTAAAATCCTATTGCTTAAAGTTTGATTTAAACCCCTTTTTAAACCCAGGTGAAGAGCGCCCCCTCCATCTACATTTTGCAGAACATCCCACGGCTGACACCCTCAGAGCGATTCAAGATTTAAATCTTGAACATCCTATTTCCTATTCATTACAAATTAAATTGGCACAACAACTGACCTATATTGATACCCTAGGATACAACAACTGGGATGCCTCACGCCCCTCATTAATTCATGCCCGCAGAGAAGAGTTAAAAACACAGGCAAGGATCCTTTTAAGCAATTTCCGTGAGCAAACGCTTGACCCCACCTCAAAAGAGTATGAGCGCCAACAACTTCAGCTATTAGCGTTGCTACGTGAAATTTATTGCCGGACCATCAAAACCACAACAGATGCGCATGCCGATGAAGGTTTATTCCCGCACCGAACGCAAATGCTGACCTTATTGCTGTCTTTTCACCACGCTCAAAACCTTCTCATGCGTATCGGAACCGGAGAAGGAAAAAGCTTGCTCGCCCCCTTATTGACCATTTTACAATGGATCAAAGGCGGTAGCGTCGATGGATGTACCTCTGATCCAGATTTATTAGAACGCGACTATCACGACAATTGCGAACCCTTTTTTCAGTTCTTTACGCGACAAGAAGATACCGACGCCTTTATTCCTTGTAGCCTGATTCGAACTGACTCAAAAAGACAAACGCGTCGGCCAGGCGGCAATACCTCTTCCACTTATAAAATAAACGGCGTTAATTTTTCTACCCTAAAAGAAATGGGCCTCTTTCGCATGATAGCCCAGCTCGAAAACGAGCCGATTAACCCAGGCGGCAAGACCCATGCCGTACTAGATGAAGTAGACGCACAACTGCTTGATATTTTAAGCATGCTCTGCATTGGCGGTCTTGCGGACAGCAGTCATCCAGACCATCCACTGGCTTGGCTTTTTCCCTTAGTGCATGAATTTATTTACACGGAAGGTGCTCAAAAAATTGATGAAAACGCGTGGCCAGAAGATGAAGATCTAGAACAACTCCAGCATTTCATCAGCACCCATCCTGAGGTTGATAAAGAAAAAATACACCAACTTGATCAATTATTTGATAAAGATAAACACTTAAAAACCGCCTTAAAGGCAGCCTGGCGCGCACAAGAATTAAAAGAAGATGAAGACTATATTCTACAACCCAAAACAGAAATCATAGATGGCGTGGAATGCGTGACCAAAATCGATATTATTCCCACCGATGAGGCTAACAGTGTTTTTGTCGACGGCGTTCATCCTGCTTTACTCGCCAAATTAAAACACGAACAGCCCCTCAACGCCCCTTATTTTAGGATTTCACCTACCCCATCTATTCTGGCTTATCAATCGATTCAAAACCTGATTTACCATTATCTACAAAGTGGTGGCAGACTTATTGGTATTTCAGGAACCTTGGGTTCACCCTATGAACTCATCTATCTAGCATCAGTCTATGGGATAGACGCGTTGAGTCTCCCTGCGCATGTCCAGAGTAAACGGCAAATCCATGCGCCTCAGTATGTCACTGATCCCACACAAACCCTTGCCGCAATTTGCAAAACCATTGAAACCATTCGCGCACCGTTTAGTCATACCCTGATTCTTCATAATCCTGCCGAATCAACTAAAACACTGGACCAACAATGGGCCCAAGGACAGCCCCCTCCCATTGCGATTCTCACCAAAAACATCAAAGAAACGCGAGTGTACGCAAAAGCAATTCAAGACTGGTGCCAAACTCATGCTACACCGGTTTGTTTTATTGTCAGTGATCCACATCAATTAGAGGCTTTCAAGGAAAGGGTGCTACAAGCCTCATCAGCCCAATCGCAGCCTTCGTCATCCCGAGAGCAGCGAGGGATCTCCAATCAGTTGGCACAGAGCCAATATCAGGAGATCCCTCGCTACGCTCGGGATGACGGAATCAAAATCATGCAAAGTTCATCCGATCCCGCCTTATTTGAAAAACTCAGAAAACAAGGCTATCGCATTGAATCGGTGACAGGGAACAACACCACTGAGGACATCCAAAAACGTCTCCGCCAAGCAAGCTATCAAGTCCAATTCGTCACGGGCAAAGAAACCCGCGAAGAGCTCAAACAACTCGTGCAACGCGCAGGTGATCCTAATGTCATCACCATTGGCCCTAAAAAGAAACTCAGTCGCGGCATTGACATCAAAAACCAAGCCAAACACCCCAAAGGTTTATGCCTCATTCCAACCTCAAAAAAAGAGCATATGCGCTTAGAAGAGCAAGGGTTTGGACGTGTCGCTCGACAAGGGGAACCAGGCCACGTTTATCCTATTTATGAGGTCGAAGCACCGACTCACTGGTTTAAAAAAGCCTTGTTTTACCTCATTCCAAGCTATCGTAATCACTATATCAAACAACAAGACGCATTATTTAATAAAACAGCCTATGAAGATGCTGCAGCCGAGCGATTATATACACAACGCATCGATACCCTACAAAGTGCGCTCATCGCGCAATTTGATGCCTGGGCTCAGGTGTTTTTGGCACAGACAGACCATGCGCCGGACGACGGCAGTAGGGATGCGCCGGACGTCGGTGTTGCGCAATTACTACACTGGCGCCAATCCTTATTAAGTGAAGTCAGAAACCATGTAGCCTCTACAGTCACGCCAAACGACGTCGAAGAAAAAATAACGGACTTTGAGCTACAGGTGTGTGAGCTCTGGGATCAATTTAAAACAAACACCCTCTTCCCTTATTCTCAAGCACACCCCAACCCAACACCTGCCCAAACCATTGGGTTTTCTTACCTATCCACCCTGTCTTTAAAAAATGAGCTATTAGTTTCTTCACCGCTCACCCAATCACCCCCCACGCCGCCGCCATCACCTTGCGTCAGTGAACAAACCCTTGAAATGATTTTAGCAAACCATGCAGGTTCGATTCTTGCCTTTGAAGGACATCAACTTGACCCGGCCGCCAAACAACAACTCCTACGCGCACAAACACAGCAATTGCTGCCTTATTTTATTTATGAAATTTGCACGCGCTTTCCCCATGCAATTGATAACATTCAAACCTCTTTATTAACAGGCGAAGCAGCAAAAGACTCTATACTTAAAGCGCTATTTTCAGAATTACGCCTGTGGATCAAAAAACTATCAAAACGCGTGTCTCATGTTATTTCTTTTTTTAAACAGCTCTTTTCTCAAGAAGAACGACCCGCCTCTAACCATAAATTCGAGAAAAAACAAAATCGTATCAAACAATTACAAGCCCAACTACAAGCAAATCCAAACAATTTACCCGCCATTTTAACCTGCATTCAAAAGACCTTAACAACTGAGGCCGAAAAAGCATCGACCTTAAATCAAAAATTTGAACTCCAACATTTAATGCTGACGTTTGCGCAACTTAGAAATCCCTCCAGCACCCCTGACGAACGAACAGATGCCATCACTGACCCTATCGCAACCATTGAACAAACTTTCCGTACTCAACTCATGCGCCAAATTGCAGAAGAGCTCATCAAAAAATTAGCCTGGGCCAAAGATGAGCCGCAATCTTATTTTCAACGACCCATCGATATCAATTTAGAGCGTGAAGAAGTGATCCACGCGGCCACCATTATTTATCAAGCTGCGGACAGCTTTTGTAATGCTGTAGAAGCACGTCATCCTGAGCGAAGCGAAGGATCTCCCGAAACAGGGACTAGATCCCTCGCTCCACTCGGGATGACGTTTGGAAACGATACTGCTAACGCCACGCAAACCCTCTACCATGCCTTACAAAAACAAGCACACCTATTAAAGCCTCTGTTCATCTGCTCACTCGGACATACAAATCCCAGAAGCGTTATTCAAGATGCGCTCGATGCCATCGATGTCCTCACCATTGCGCCCATTGGCTGCGAACAAGGCACGCGTCACGCCATCCATGACACAACCCTCATTGAAATTCATCTTGACCAATTCAATGCCCAGCTCAAGATCCAATCGCAAACCTTTTCAACAAGCAAGCGCTGGCATGCCCTGTTGCAGCGAATCAACGCGATTACCAAGCAATCAGGCATTGAGTTGGGGACCTTACTCGCTTTACAGGCTTGTGTAGCACGTTTCCAAAAGAACCCACGCTATCAACCTGATTTAACTGAACCCTTACAGCGCCTCCATCAACAGCTGTCTGCCTCTGTTTTCACCCTGACGCAGCCAGGTGTTTTAAAGTCTACGTCCAAACGCTTATCTTCCGCATTTTTAGAAAAAACCAGCGCAAATGTCACGACACTGTTACACGCCACACATCCTGTACACATTAAAGCTCAATATGATGGATTAAAAGAATACATTGATGTCCAACTGAGTGATCCTGCCCTCATCGAAGAAAATGAGACCGCCACTCAATCTCAACATCATCATTACGTTACTTCACCTGAAACCAGGCGTCTATTAGACACACAAGCGCAGCAATTAAGTGAGGATGCCGCTTTACTTAACACAGCACTTTCTCAGCCCCAATGGAATGATACCATCCGCACATTCATCCCCACAGAACACCATCACCAACTTGATGAGCTCATTGATTTACAAAACCAAGGGATTCACAGCCGCTATGCTCCCAAAGGGGGCTCAACCCTCGACACATTTAGACAAATCGATTGGAACGATGCCAAACAAATGACAGAGCAAGCCCAGCACCCGCTCATGAAAAGTATTCCTAGCGAATTACTAACACAACTCACCGCCAATGAAAAAGCGGTGAGAGACTACACCGCCACTGAGCAAAGAAACCAATCCTCCGGTTATTTCACAACAAAAATAGCGTTACCCGCGCGTGAATCTTTTTTCAAAGAAAAACAGGGCGAACGTGCACGGCTCATTCATCAATTAAAAGCCGCGCAACAAGCGATTTTAAAAACCGCACAGGATGAATTACAACACCAAGTTGATAACGCAATCGCTCAAAGAAAACATACGCTCACACCCTTGGCAACCGCCCAACTGCAATCAAGACAAGCCGCAATTGATAGCTATCAAGAAAAGGAAAGTAAAAAATCACAATACACCACCTTACGCTTCTTTTGCCCCGCTGAATTCTTTGCGTTTCAAGCAAGGCTCGAGAAAGAAACCGAGCTCGTTCAAGATGATCCTGTGGAACACGAGCTATCTTTTTTTTCAAAAATAAAACGACAGATTTGCGGGGATCCATCCACGCCGCCCCCGTTAGTAGATGGCATGATATAATCCGAGCCGCGACCGTTAGGGAGCGGAAGTTTTAAAATTTCCGCTCCCTAACGGTCGCGGCTCGGATTTCATGCCTCCCCCCTTGCAGCTCCAACAAAAATCCGATAAAGTCACATATTCATTTATTTAGCAAATTGTCCTGTGCGTGTCTTACATTTCTATAAAACGTATTACCCAGATTCCGCGGGAGGTGTTGGGCAGGTGATTCACCAAATCGCACAAGCGTGTCTGCCTCATGGCATTCAAACGGATGTGCTAACCTTAACCCGCGACCCTTCTCCTGAACCCATTGCATGGGAAAACGAATCCATTCACCAGGTTCGCTGTGATTTAAACATTGCCTCGACGCCTTTCAGCTTGCAAGCCTTGCGGCGTTTCAAACAACTGGTCAATGACGTCGATCTCATTCATTACCACTATCCCTGGCCGTTTATGGATATGCTCCATATTGCAGCGCGGGTCAAAAAACCCACCCTGGTCACTTATCATTCTGATATCGTCAAACAAAAAAACCTTTTGCGGCTGTATCGCCCACTTGCACGTTATTTTTTAAACCAGGTCAACGGGATTGTCGCCACTTCACCGCACTATATACAAAGCAGCGATCTGCTGCAGTCTTTTAAACACAAAACCACCCTGATTCCCATCGGCATCAAACCACCCACAGAGCCCGTCTGTCCGCAACGACGTCAGTTTTGGCAGACCCAATGTGGTGAACGCTTTTTCTTGTTTATTGGGGTACTGCGTTATTATAAAGGATTATCTTTTTTACTCGATGCATTAAAAGACCTTGATTACCCTGTGGTCATTGCAGGCAGTGGCCCCTTAGAACAAGCGCTGAAACAACAAGCGCAAGACCATCAGCTTAAAAACATCCAGTTTATTGGCGAGATCTCTGACCAAGATAAATTTGCATTGCTTGACTGTTGTCATGCCTTTGTTTTTCCTTCGCATTTACGCTCGGAAGCCTTTGGTGTCTCATTACTCGAGGCTGCAATGATGGGCAAACCCCTGATTTCATGTACGCTGCAAACAGGAACAAGTTATGTCAATGTAGATGGCGTCACCGGCTGGGAAGTCCCTCCTGCTAACCCTACAGCCCTTCAACACGCCTTGTCTGAGTGCTGGCAAAACACCGCACTTTCAACTCAGCGCGGCCTCTGTGCAAGACAGCGTTATGAGACATTATTCACCGCAGAACAAATGGGTTCATGCTATGCTAAGCTTTATCACACCATGAGAGACGCCTTATGACGCCCTACCTTATCGTCATTCAAAATGCTTACCCCAAACCGCTTCCTTTTAAACAAGCCACCTTAAAACACTGGGCAAAACAGCCGTTATTGTCACTTCCTCATGCCGAACTGACCTTACGCTTCGTAAGCAACGATGACATACAACAGCTTAACCACACCTATCGACAAAAAAACGCACCCACCAATGTGCTTGCTTTTCCAAGCCAAGTGCCAAGTCACCTGCCTTTACCACGCCGCTTATTAGGCGATATTGTGGTCGCACCCGATGTGTTAGAGGCAGAACATACAGAGCTTCACCGTGCACTCGATGCCCATTGGGCTCATATTATCATTCATGGTGTACTACACTTATTAGGATATCAACACGAAAAAGCAGCAGAAACAACACGCATGCAAACCTTAGAAAAAACCCTATTGCATCAACTTAACTTCCCCAACCCCTACGCCACGGAGCATGCACACCTTGAGTTATAAAAAACATCCACAAACCTGGATCACTTGTTTTAAAAATTGGCTTCATCCTAAACCCACAGGGCAAGAAGACTTAAGGCATTACCTCACCCATTGTCATGAAATAGCCCTCATTAATCATGATACATTCACCATGCTAGAAGGGGTGCTGGAGTTTGCACCGCTCCGCGTCAGAGATATTCTGCTGCCTAAAACTCAAATGATTAGCCTAGCGCAAGACGCAACCCTCAACGACATTATTCAAATTGTCAGCGAATCCGGCCACTCGCGTTTTCCTGTGACAGGGGAAACCAGTGACGAAATCATAGGCATCTTGCATGCAAAAGATATTTTGCGCTTTCAAACTCACACCCCTCCCTCCTTTGCTTTACACGATCTATTAAGACAAGCCTTTTTTGTTCCAGAAAGCAAACGGCTTCTCACTTTATTGGGTGAACTCAGAAAAAATCGCACCCATATGGCCATTGTGGTTGATGAATATGGCGCCATTAGTGGCCTGGTCACCCTAGAAGACATTCTTGAACAAATCATTGGGAGCATCGAAGACGAATTTGACGTCGACGATGAAATGCTCATCAAACCGCATGGTCATGGGCGCTATACCGTAAAAGGCCATACCCCAATTGAGGTCTTCAACGAAGAGCTCCACACCACGTTCTCTGAACTTGCCTTTGACACCATTGCGGGTATTATTTCAAGCGCACTAGGCCATTTACCCAAGCGTGGAGAAACGCTGCTGCTCAATGGATTGCAGTTTAAAATTATTCATGCAGACGCGAGGCGAATACAACTGTTAGAATGCATTGATAAACGACAAAAGGAGTCCACCCCTCATGACCTTCAACCTTCTCGCGATTGATGATGATAGTGAAGTCACCTCTTTTCTTACAACGTTCTTTGCTCCCTTTGGCTACCAGCTCACCGTAGCGACTGATGGCGATATCGCCATTAAACGCGCCCTCAATCAACCCTTTGATGCCATCTTTTTAGAGCTTATGTTGCCACAAAAAAATGGATTTGAAGTCTTAAAAACCATTCGCCAACATCAACAAACCCCCATCATCATTCTCACCACGAGAACGCATGATATCGATCGCACCTTAGGGTTTGAGCTCGGCGCAGATGACTATTTAGAAAAACCCTGTAATCCCCATGAGCTCTTTGCAAGGCTCCAAGCTATTTTCAGACGCACACAAAAAACACTGCCCCAACGCGCAACCTTCAACGAAGATGGTATTTTATTAGATGCAGCCAAGCGCTTGGTGATTAAAAATAAAGCCACCATCGAACTCACGAATACCGAATTCAATATTCTTGAAATGCTCATGCGTTCACCAGGCCAAGCGTTTTCAAAAGAAGAGTTAACTGAATATGCACTGGGCCGAAAATATGGCGCGTTTGACAGAAGTATAGATGTCCATATCAGTCATTTAAGAGTCAAACTCGGCAATAACAAACGCCAAGAAGCATGTATTAAAACCATTCGCGGTTTTGGTTATGCCTTTAATGTATGATGTCGTCGTCATTGGCGGCGGTGTTCATGGCTGTGCTTCAGCTGCCCTTGCAGCAGCCAGCGGCCTCACGGTCTTGCTGGTCGAAAAGAACGATTTAGCTTCAGCCACCTCGTCAGCTAGTTCTAAACTCATTCATGGGGGCTTACGCTACCTAGAACAAGGCGAGTTTCGCTTGGTACACGAAGCATTACGTGCCCGCCAAACCTTACTCAAGCTGGCCCCACACTTAGTCCACCCCCTGGCGTTTGTTTTACCTTTCACCCCATTATCTCGCCCTAAATGGCAAGTGCGTATTGGCTTAGCGTGCTATGATTTTTTTGCAACGCATACTGCTTTGCCTAAAAACCGCCTGATCTCCCAAGCCAACGATCCGTTTTTTTTCACCCCGTTTCAGCCCGCTATTCAGCACGCTGCATTATATTTTGATGCCCAAGCTGAAGATACGCGTCTCACGATTGAGAACGCGCTACAAGCCAAGCAGTTTGGGGCCAGCATTCAGACCCACACCACGTTAACCCACGCTGAACCCGTTCACAACCATTGGTCACTCACCCTGTCACCCTTAAATAAAAAACCCTATACTGTAGAAGCCAAAACCATTGTCAACACGGCAGGTCCTTGGGTCAATGAGATTCATCGATTATTACGCACCCCTCATTACCCTGCCATTCGGTGGGTAAAAGGCAGCCACATCGTGCTCCCGACCCTTTATCCTGGCAAACATGCCTATATCCTACAACACCAAGATAAACGGGTGGTTTTTTGCCTGCCTTATCATGGTCACACAGTGGTGGGCACCACCGATGAACCGACGAGCGATTTACCTAACGATATTCAAATGTCACACGATGAAGTGGATTACTTAGCAAGCTTAGTCAGTCAGTATTTTCATACCCCATTTCAACCCAAAGACATCCTCCATCATTGGAGCGGCGTGCGCACCCTCATTGACGACCCCAAAGCCACCTCAAGCGCCCTCTCCAGAAATACAGTGATACATTACGCATCCACTCAGGCCCCGGTGGTCAGCCTCTATGGCGGGAAACTCACCACCCACCAAGCAACCGCCCAAGCCTTATTGCAAGCCCTAAAGCCCGTGTTCCCGGGTTGGCAACCCACCGTTCTGAGCAACACCCCCTTTCCTGGCGCCCAATGCCCTGCATCCCTCACTTACGCCACTCACATCCATCAACTGAAACAAGACTATACTTGGCTTCCCCCTAGCTTGTTGCAACGCTATCTCATGCTCTATGGCACACGCATTACGGCTTTACTACAAGGATGTAACAAACTAAAAGACCTAGGCCCGCTCATCGCCCCAACGCTGTATAGCAAAGAAATCCAATTTTTATGTGAAGAAGAATGGGCAACCCACGCTGACGATATTTTATGGCGCCGGACTAAACTGGGGCTCACGCTTTCTCAGCAAGAAAGAGAAACGGTCTTGCTTTTCATAAAATAACAAGCGAGAATGTGTTCATGTATGATTGAAAGATTGACTACCCAAACAATGAAAGAAAATACGCTGTCCATTATGGGGATTGAACCCTACCAAGAAGTGGCAAATGAAGCCTACATGAATGAAAGACAACTAGGCCACATTGAAAAAATATTACTGGCCTGGCGTCAATCCCTCATGGAAGAAGTTGACCGCACCGTCAACCACATGAAAGATGAAATCGCCAATTTGCCCGATCCCTCTGATAGGGCCAGTCTCGAAGAAGAGTTTAACCTAGAGCTGAAAACCCGCGATCGCGAACGCAAACTCATCAAAAAAATCGAAGATGCGCTTGAGCGTTTAAAAGATCCCAATTTTGGCTACTGCGAAGCCTGCGGCATCGAAATCGGCCTAAAACGCCTAGAAGCCCGCCCCACAGCCACGTTATGTATTGATTGCAAAACCCTCTCAGAAATCAAAGAGCGGCAAAATCAAGGGAATTAATATACCCAACGCTCGATCGATCCGAGCCGCGACCGTTAGAGCGGAAGTTTTAAAATTTCCGCTCCCTAACGGTCGCGGCTCGGATCGGTCGCGCGTTACCTGTAATACCAGCTAGATTGTCTAATTATACACGCTCGATCATGCTAACACCTGATCAATCCGCTCTAAATACTTATCGGTCACCCCGCGGTTCACCGTCAACACCTGTGTTGCTTGTGCAATTTGCTGGGCTTTTGCCGTTTTATCAGCGTGCAACTGCGTGACCGCGTGGATCAACGCTTCACCTGAAGCGACCAATTGAATCGCACCCATGGCATTGAGCGTTTCACAAATAGATTTAAAATTAAAAACCTGGGGTCCTGAAAACACAGGAAGACCAACTGCAATGGGCTCTAGGACATTATGTCCACCAACACCCACCAAACTCCCCCCAACAAATGCGTAATCGACCGCATGATACGCTTGCATCAGCTCACCTAGGGAATCTAATACGACAACAGAGATGGCTTCATTCAGCAGCTCGGGCTGACTCCCCTTGGCGACTGTTAATCCCATACTCTGACAAAGTTGAAACACGCGTTCAAACCGATCTGGATGACGCGGTGCAATCGTGACGAGCACCCCGGGAATGGCTTTTTGTAAAGCCGGTAAGTGCGTTAAAATTTGTTTTTCTTCATCATCGTGCGTACTAGCTAACATCAACACCACGCGCTCTTTTCCCCAGGCGTCTTTGAGTGCGACAAACCGCCCCATGCCATCTTGAGTCAGCCTGATATCAAACTTCACATTTCCCATGACATCCACTCGAGACGGATCTGCCCCTAGGCTGATAAAACGCGCAGCATCATCGTCGGTTTGAACCAAGATCTCGTCAAACTGGTTCAATAATGATTTAAGCCAAAAGCGCCACCAGCAATAACCTTGATACGATTGTTGCGACAAGCGCCCATTAATCAATAATAAAGGCACGCCAGCTTCTTTTGAAGTCAAAATTAAATGAGGCCACAGTTCTGTTTCCATCAAGACACCTACGCGGGGTCGATAATGACGTAAAAAACGCCTCATCGCGCCGGGTAAATCGTAGGGAAGGTATTGATGCACCACTTTTTGGCCAAAATAATGCGTCACTCGAGCTGAACCCGTCGGTGTCATGGTTGTAAGTAATACACGCAGGTTTCTCGCTAATAAACGTTCAATCACCGGAATCACTGCATTGACTTCACCCAAGGATACCGCATGCACCCAGACATCAATCTCAGATTTGTCTTCTGCAAACCTCAAACCAAAGCGCTCTAAAATACGCTGCCGATAAGCAGGTGCGGTTCTGCCTTTCCACCATAAGCGCAAAAGGAAAAATGGCGTGAAACAAACCAGACATAACGTGTATAAATACCTCACAAACACCTCATTTACATGTTATCATTCAAAATGGATAGTTTATCAAATTGCACCACTTCCATGAATATTCGATCATTTTTTAAACAGTATGGTTTTTGGGGTAAAGCGCTAGGCGCTTTTTTTGGGTTTATGATGGCCGGCCCCGCTGGCGCACTGTTTGGTCTCCTCATCGGCAATTTTTTCGACCGAGGTCTCTCGCAGCATTATAATCGACCCTACTGGGAAGTCTACATCCAAAGAAAATCTGCGACACAAACCTTGTTCATTCAAACGACCTTTATGTTCTTAGGCTATTTAGCCAAAAGTGACGGCCAGGTGAGTCAGCGAGCGATTCAATATGCTAACCGCTTAATGAGTGATTTACATCTCGCATCATTACAACGTCGACAAGCGAGAGATGCCTTTCAAGTCGGCAAAAAACATGAATTTGATTTCATCCAAACATTACTCAACTTTAAACATACCGTACAGATGCACCCTGACCTCATGATGACTTTTTTAAATATTCTTTATCAAGCCGCTCGTCACGATGGCCTCACTCTAAAAAAAGTTCGCACCCTGAATCACATTTTTCAAACCATGGGTTTCGCGCCAGTAGAGCAACAATTTCGTTTTTATCAAGACGCACCTTTTGAACAGACCCAGCACCAGCAAACCCATGGACGCTATCACACCAATCAACCGACGACCTCCGCACTTGCCAGTGCGTATACGATACTGGGTATCCATCCCAATGCAAATCAGGCAACAACCAAGCAAGCGTATCGAAGACTCATTGGGCGCAACCATCCCGACAAGCTGATTGCTCAGGGTAAGTCTGAGGCTGAGATTAAACAGGCCAATGAAAAAACACAGCAGATTCGTAAAGCGTATGAGGTGATTTGTGCCGCTAAGGGGTGGAATTCATGAGCTGGCTGGCTGGCTGGCTCGATCAGTCCCCTCTCCCGCGCACGAAACCCATATAAAACTCAACTGCTGAACGCGGGGGAGGGTTAGGGAGGGGGTTCACAATGAGCGTGGTTTAACCCCCTCC
>JAPLRL010000003.1 GCA_026399205.1 Gammaproteobacteria bacterium | reverse complement strand
TTCATTAGTCCCTTTAATTTTAGATTAGTTTATCAGATTGTTCTTTATATGCGCTTTTCAGAATTCTTTCTGGTGAAATGAAGTTTTGGATTTACTACCGGCCTGCGCCATTTATTCGCGGGTTATTAGGCCTGTCTACACCTACACCATCATCACTACGATAAATATAAAAAGAAACGCGCCCCCGTCAATGCAATCACCTCTCCAAAGATCATGGTCACCAGAAAGCTCATCCAAAGTCGCCTGCCTGTTAAACCAGAAGACTCCTGCAACGCAAAGAAATAAGTCGCAATTTGCCAGATATAACAAAACATAAAAATCACCATGCTGGTCGTGCCGAAAAGGCTAAAGCGGAGCTCAAAGCCTTGCGCTGGATCAAAATGAAGAAGCTCGGGTCTCACTAAATTTTCCAAATAAGTGAAGAAGACCGAGATCAATATAGGGTAACGCGATAAGGTGACCATACCGATAAAATCAATCAGGCGTACTCGCTTGGCTTTAAAAAATTTTGCGACAAAAAAATACATCAAACTCACGGTTAAACAGGCAATCGCATTTTGATAAAGCAACAGGAAAAAACTCGGCGTTAATTTAGTTTTGATGCCTATAGGAACTAAATATCCCATGATGCCATCATAAAAGATATTCGCATAAGTCCCTAAAAGGCTCATCACCAACATCAGCCCTACACCCCACCCTAAAGCGCGCCATCCACCTATTTTTCGAAATGGATTGATCAACATATTCTTCTCAAGCGAATCAAAAATAGACTTTTTATGAAGCGCATCTGTTAATAATTGATAGTCTTCAACTGATATTTTATGTTCTCGTAGCATATTTGCTAATCGGTCTAATTCTTTTTTCATGGCCTATTTCTCACAAACGTTTCAACAATTCAGCGGCTTCCTTCGCAGAAATTTCCCCTGACTCCAACCTCAATAAAATCTCGTCCTTTGAGCTATCCTGTACATGACCCAATTTCTCAAGCGTATCGATCAAAGCATTCAATCGATTCCGCAAAGTGGGATAAGACATCTGCTGCTTTTGAGCCATTTCTTTCAAACTCCCTGAGCAACAGACAAAGTCCAAAATAAACCGCAAATCCTCTTCAGGAAGCTTCATCAGAGCAGAAATCTCAAACTGCCCCTCAAATGTCGTCTGGCAACCCAAACATTCAATTTTCACGACGTTTAACGCATGACTATCGCAGGACGGACAGTGTGTAATGATTTTTCCCATGTATCTTTTCCTTCTATTGAACCAAACAAATTATAACCATAAATTTAAACAAATCAACTTATTATTTAATAAAATTGAATTTTTATTAAATAATATTTATTTTTAATGCGATATTGTGTGTATCGATGATGGGAGGGTATCGTTTACTTAGCCGATTTAGGCGGCAATAACCCAGCAGGGAAGGCATCAATGCGTTTAATCCAATGGTGTGGCATAATAAATATAACTATCCTGGACCAAGGTGGCCATATTTACATTACATGCCATTTTTTATGGTTTTCTTGATGTGTTTTGAGCATAAGTCGATTTTTAAAATGAAAAACGAGCCACCCATGAAATCAATTTGCGTATATTTAGGAGCCCACGAAGGCAATCACCCACCCTTTGCTAGAGCGGTTACTCAGCTTGGGCAAGAAATTGTCAATCAAAATCTAGCCCTCATATACGGCGGTTCTAGCCTAGGACTGATGGGGCAACTTGCAGATACAGTTAAATCTCTTGGGGGTAGAGTCACTGGAATCATCACTCAACAATTAATTGATAAAGAGATACCTCCGGCCTACTTAGACCAGTTACATGTTGTGGAAACCATGCAAGAGCGTAAACAGATGATGCATCTGAAATCGGATCTATTCCTTGTCATGCCTGGGGGGCTAGGAACATTAGAAGAAGGCTTTGAAACCTGGAATGCGATCAAAATGGGCCTCTTCAATAAGCCCATCGGATTTTTAAATGTAGATGGTTATTTTGACTTTCTGTTCTCATTCATAAAAAATTGCACTCAGAAGGGCCTGATTACAGAACAACACGCAGCCATCCCGAACATCAGTGCAGATATTAAAGACTTATTAAAACAGTTAGGTGAGTAGATCCGCCGGGGTGACCCGGCGGATCTACTCACCTAGTTTGGCCAAATCTACTTTAAAGGTAAACAATGAAAGCGTTTGATATCACCGCGGATCTAGCCCATCAGCTCATAGCTGAGCAATTTCCAGAATATGCTCATTTACCCATTACATCTGTTGAACAACAAGGGCATGATAATCGCACCTATCGTTTAGGAAATGATCTATTAATCCGCATGCCAACTGCTGAATCTTATGCTTTGAAAGTGCCTATAGAAGAAGCCCTATTACCAAAGTTGGCGTCTCACTTAACGGTCAGTATTCCTGTTCCAATCAAAATGGGGACTGCTTCACAAACTTATCCATACCCATTTTCCATTTACAAATGGTTGGAAGGAAGGAGTATTAACCTTCTCGTTGTGGATAATGATTGTCTAGAAAATCTTGCCTCTGATTTAGTCAGGTTTTTAAAAGAGCTACAAAGCATTGACAATGTCGATGGACCCGCTCCAGGTCAGCATAATTGGTGGCGGGGCGATCATGTCAGTGTTTACGATAAAGGTGCTAGAGAACAAATTTCAGCGCTATCAACGGTTATCAATGAGCGTCAAGCGATAGAACTGTGGGAGCGTGCTTGCAAGACAAAATGGGATAAATCTCCTGTATGGGTTCACGGCGATTTTGCGATCGGGAATATGCTACTTAAAGATAACAAACTATCTGCTATTATCGATTTTGGCGGTATGGCTTTAGGTGATCCTGCTTGCGATCTGGTGATCGCATGGACTTTTCTTAACGGAAAAGCACGTGACATTTTTGTCCAAGAGATGAATTTAGATGAAAACACTTGGCTTCGCGCAAGGGCATGGGCCTTATGGAAGGCAACTTTTCAATTGTGCCAAATAGCAGATAAAAAGAGCCCCGAGGCACTCATACAAAAAAGAATTATTGAGGATGTCATTCATGGATAAAGATTCGAAAACTAAAACTCTCGACACCGATCTAGGCCTTCCTCTGGAATACCAAAAATTACCTGAGTATTTCGATGCAGGGAATATCAGCGATAATACAGCGGAAAAAAATGCCGTTATTGAAAAATTACTTAAGACTTATCAAGTCAACACAGTCCTCGACCTTACTTGTGGCACGGGATCACAAGTATTTTTCTTGAATGAGCGTGGATACAAGGTAACCGGCGCCGATTTTAGTCCTGAGTTGCTAAAAACTGCAAGGGAGCGAGCAAGTAGAAAAAAAATAGATCTCACCTTTATCGATGGTGATATGCGCACATTAAAGGTGGGTACATTTGATGCTGTGGTCACCATTTTCAATGCTATCGGTCATGTGACAAAAGCAGATTTTGAAAAAACACTTCGTAATATCTGCAGCAATTTAAAAGACGGTGGCATTTACATCTTCGATATTATTAATTTAGACGCCATGACCGACACAGTTGTTGCAGACTTTGCTTACCAGATTCATAAAAAAGTAGGTGATACTCAGTATCTCGCAACACAATGCTCCACAATCGATAGAGCACGGGGTATCCTCACCTCCTATGATGCTATATTGATTCAAAAAAATGCCGAGGCACCAGAGCGATTCCACAACACATTTTCTCTTCAAATTTATAATGCAACTGAACTGCGCACAATGTTGGCAAAAAACGGGTTTGAAACCCTGGGTCATTATGGCATGAAGGGTGAAAAATTTATGGAAGATTCAACACAAAATATTCTGACAGTGGCACAGAAGATTGAGCCTAGAGATAACAAAAATGCTGACTAGAATTAAAAAAGAGCTCCGCCCTCTATACAGGACACATGAAAATGGAAGGCAAACCCTTTGTTTTAAATCCAAATATTCACTTTACTAAAGAAACACCACCTACGTTTCTATTACAAGCAGAAGATGATCCCGTCGACACGATTGACTATTCTCTTCTGTATTACATTGGTCTGAAAAATGCCGGGGTGCCTGTGGAAATGCATTTGTATGCTCATGGTGGTCATGCATTTGGATTGCGTAGAACCCATTTTGAAATAACAAAGTGGCCTCATTTTAAATTCTAAAATGTCCATGTAAAAAGCCGGGCTCACATTGAGATTTGAACAGTAGAGCCCTGGGATAATTGGTAATACTGGAAAATGATTAATCATCTGTTAGACCTGTACCCTTAGCAATTTCTTTATGCAATGCTGGCGGGTCGCTTTTTATTGCAATATTGTATCGACTAAAGAAATAAATCCATTGCCTTTGGTAGCAGTTAAGTCCCCACAATCAATGTGAGATAGGGACCGATTCACGTAATACCCGATCCTACCACGCCATTAAAAAACTAGGCGCAACAGAGGAAGGCATACTGCGCCAGCACATGATTCTTCATGGCAATGTGATAACAGATACCGTTATTTTTAGCATTCTTTCGGCAGAATGGTCAAATATTAAAACAAAATTAAACCAAATAATTTCGTCGGATTCCTACTCGATACCCAGTTAATCGGGTGTAATTAAAAGCGCGGTTTTTCGTAGTAGCCAAAGTTGCTAATACATTTTACGTCATCCAGAGCGTGGGATGACGGGCGCATTAAATAAAACTATGACCGCTCTGAGCGTTCCATAACATTTTATAAAAACCGTCTGCATCGATGAGTTGTTGATGATTACCCATTTCAACAATTTTCCCATCATCCATCACTAAAATATTATCCATCGACAATATTGTTGAGAGCCTATGGGCAATTACAATCACCGTTCGATTGCTCATCGCAATTTGTAACGATTCTTGTATCAATTTCTCAGTTAAAGAGTCCAGGGAACTTGTGGCTTCATCCAATATCAAAATGGGCGCATCTTTTAAGATAGCTCTTGCAATCGCAATTCGTTGACATTGCCCGCCGGATAATTTTAACCCCCTTTCCCCCACTACGGTTTCATACGCTTGAGGTAGGTTGATAATAAATTCATGCGCATGAGCTTTTTTAGAGGCATGAATAACTTCCTCATAACTGGCGTCAATTTTGCCATACAGTATATTTTCATAAATCGTTCGGTGGAATAAACTAGGTTGCTGCGGTATCAAGGCCACCTTTTCTCGCAGGCTTTGTTTGCTTATCGTGCTGATATCTTGTTGGTCAATTAATATTTTTCCGTTTTGTACGTCATATAAACTCATAAGAAGTTGAACTAAGGTAGTCTTTCCAGCGCCGCTATACCCAACCAAACCGACTTTAGAACCGCCAGGGATACGGATACTTAAGTCTTTAATCACAACATTATCCGTGTTATAGCCAAAATTAACCTGATCAATGATAATTTCACCATGGGTAATATGAAGAGCGGGAGCTGATAGATGGGTCTGTTGGTCATATCTTGTAAAAATCGTATCTATCGCTTGCTGACACAAGCCCGTTTGTTCCCCGACAACTAATAAGCTCTCGGTAAGAAACCAGATCTGATCAATAACGGTCATGGCTAATATAAAGATAAATGCGAAATCCCCAACAGAAATCATGCCTTTGTTGCCAAGAAAAAGCAGTAAAATGATTGAGGCCGCTTGTAAAACCCAAGCAAAGCCACCAAGGATTGACGCATTAAGCATATTTTTAAACTGCATGGATTGATCGTTTTTAACAACATCAGCGGTTATTTTTGCTAAATAACGAGCCTCATAGTTTTCTCTGGCAAATAAAAACATATTGAGTACGTTGGAAAAGCAATCAACAATGGTTCCAATATTTTCTGCTCGTGCTGAACCATAGGCCTTAGCATAAGGTTTTATGCTCTTAGCACAATGATGGGCGACAATAATAAACACCACGGAGATAACGAAAAAAATCAAACTGAAATAAGGGCTAACCAAACCAACCATCACAACAGAAAGGATAATGGTTAAACCTTGTTTTAATATATTAAACCATGCATTAACAATATTCTGGATGTTGTTTGCTAAATCTGAAATTTTTGCACTTAGCGAACCACTGAATTGATCTTGAAAAAAAACGTAGGATTGACCCCTCAAATAAGCGGTCGTAGCAGCAATAATATCCGCTTTCATTTTTGGTAAGGAAAGCAGAACAATATAATTATAAAAGCGCCATACACAGGTAATTAAAAACCCTAGAATGATCAACAACAATGCTGGTTTCCAACAAACAGCAAGAAATTTTCTGTTTTCAGTATGTGCGACTGCATCCAAAATAATTTTTAAAACATAAGGTTGTATCACACTATGTATGGATGCATAAATACCCACCAATAGCATCGCAAAGAACCACCAACGATAAGGCGCTGCCATTTCGAGAAAAAAACTTTGAAAATCTTGTGGCCTATTTATTTTCATTTTTACAGAATAACGGTTTTATTCCCAATTTCCAACTGGGGTAATCGCCCGCTTTTTGTCTGATATCGAACAATAGCGGGCGCTGTTAGGTTTTGAATAATGCTGAGAAATGGCATATTAATTCAAACAAGTTGACACCTGTAACGTTATTGGTTACTATTTAGATAGATGTAAGGTGGAACTTTCATGATAAAAACAATAAAACATAAAGGACTGGGTAGATTTTATAACACAGGCACTCTTTCAGGGATACAGGCGCATCATGCAAGACGGTTGCAATTAATACTTACACGGCTTGATGCAAGTGTTAACCCTGAAGATATGGACTTACCAGGATTACACTTACATCAATTGAAGGGGCAGCTTAAAGGTTTTTACTCTGTCACGGTACAGTCAAATTGGCGAATTGTTTTCCGATTTGATGGCGATAATGCTTGTGATGTCGATTATGTTGATTATCATTAGGGAGGTTACACATGTTTAATCCAGCGCACCCAGGTGAGGTTATACGTGAGTTATGTATAGAGCCTTTGGGATTAACTGTCACAGACACTGCAAAAGCATTAGGTGTAACTCGAAAAACGCTTTCAGAGTTATTAAATGGCCATTCTCGTATTAGTCCTGAAATGGCGATTAGGTTAAGCATCGCATTTAAGACATCTGCAGAAAGTTGGATAAATCAACAAGCTAAATATGACTTATGGCTTGCAGAAAAAAACCGCAGTCGACTTAAAGTGAAATGCCTCGTGGATCACGCAGCTTAGGGCTCCCTATAGTCTGCCATGAGGAATACATTTTTATGTTGAAAACCAGAATCACATTCATGCGCCATGGGCATGCCATTGATGGACAAATTGATAAAATACGACCATTAAGCACTGAAGGTCGATCACAAGCAAAACAACGCGCGTTATATTTAAAAACACAACCTCTTTTTGATCTCATTATGACCTCATCTGCTGTAAGAGCAAAAGAGACTACTCAAATTATTATGGATGAAATAGAGACACTTGCACCCGTCGTTGAAATAGATGAACTTTACCAACCGCCAAACCTAGATGATCGAGAAATTGTTAATGAACTGCTAGAAAAATTAGGATCGGTACCATTAAAAATTTATAATAATCAAGATACTCAAGGTGCATGGGATAGATATGCTTCATCTGCTTTTAATGCCGTATTTGCAGCGATTGAGCGTCAATCCTCTAAAAAAACATTAATTATTGCTCACGGAAATATTATCAACGCCATTGGGTTGCAATTTTCTAAAAATATTGATGAGTTAACTGATGATTATTTTAATTATTGTGAAGGATTTGAGATTTACGAGGACAAATTTATACTCTTACCATAAAAATGACATTTATCTTTTTGCGTAGGCTGCTTAAGAGGTTTTCAAGAGGTCCAATGTATGAAAACTGGATATGCACGTATTTCAACCCAAAATTGCTTATAATTGTAGCCACGTCACATCACTGAATCAATCTGATCTTTCGTTTTGATCTGCAGCGGCAAGTTCGCATAACTCTTTCGACTACTAAAGTTGAAATATAGAACCTAGTTCTATATAATTGCGAATATGGAGTAATATTTGGATATGGATCTTGCGGATTTTCAAAAATAAATGGTTTACAAAATTTGCGAGGAAAGAACGTATCAGCGATAAACAATTATACGCTCTCATAAAAGATCTCGAGAAAGGTGTTATTGATGTTGGCTATGGTAGTGGCGTTATCAAGCAAAGGCTTGCTAGGCCGAGTCAAGGAAAATCAAGCGGTTATCGTTGCATCATTTTATTTCGCCTAAAAAAGAAGGCGTTTTTTGTATACGGATTTCCAAAAAATGAGCGAGACAATATCAGTCAAGAAGAGGAAAAGGTGTTTAAAGAGTTGTCAGAACAGGTATTTCATTTCTCCGAGGAAGAAATAGATCAATTGTTATTAACCGGCGCACTTGTGGAGGTGGATTATGAGTAAAAACAGTACTTACAAAAGTGAGGCAATGGAAGCCATTCATTCTATGGTTATCGATATGCATGATGCTGGCGTGATTGACAAAAAAACTTTACGTAAATTTGATCAAGCATGTTTAACACCAATCCATGAATTTTCACCTAACGAGATTAAAGCGTTACGCGAACATGAGAATGTAAGTCAATCCGTTTTTGCTTATTGTCTAAATGTCTCTAAAGACTTGATTAGTCAGTGGGAAAGAGGAATAAAAAAACCAGCGGGCACATCTTTAAAACTACTTTCTTTGGTATCCAAAAAAGGGTTGCATGCCATATTATGATGAATTTAGTAACTCGACTTTAGCCAATTTTCATCACTATACCCTAGATTCCGTTCGCCCTGAGGAGGCGCGCTTTCGATCTTAGTCGTTATGCACTGAAGCTCAACGCGCCGTCTCGAAGGGTTAGCTCTGTACAACCTGTTAACACAGT
>JAPLRL010000014.1 GCA_026399205.1 Gammaproteobacteria bacterium | reverse complement strand
TTGACTGCTTCTTCTTTTCACGTTTCCTTTGTAACGCTTTTTGTGACATCGCCATACTCAGTTCATCCTGTCAGTTGTAAAATGACAAAAGTTTACTATGTCGATTGAAAAAGAAAAGGATTAAAAACTCGAAGATCGAGTTATACTTATCTTGTGCATCAGCTAGGCTTAACTTGGAGTATATTTCAAGAGAATCTCTTTTAGCATGGCCTGAATAAGGTTGAATAAAAGCGTCATCAATGTTTTGCTTCTTAAGCCAAGTAAACAAAAAATGTCTTAACTTGTGGGGGGATATGGATCGCTCAATACCTGCAAGCTTAGTAGAGGTTCGGCCGGGATTCTGACGAAAAGGACCACGGGGGTTGAATTACAGAAATGGGCAACTGTGACACTCCTGTAATTCACCTAAGACAATGGAAATGTTAAAAACGACTGGTAGGTCGGCTTGATTCCCCAAGATCATATGCTTCTTCTTCTTTCATTTTTTCAAATGAATTATGGTGCACATAGACACACCATGCAGCTTGTCCTAAAGCAAAGGAAGCCTCATGTGACATTGCTGGTTTTACTAGTTTAGCGCAAACATCATTAATTAATCTTGCACGTTCTGTTTCTTTCGAAAATCTTTCCCCTAAAGGCTGGAATTTTCTAATTTCTGCATAACTCATTGTTGCTAAATGTGGCTCTAGCCCAAGCTTAACTCACCAAAACGTTGCTTCTGCCATGAGTTCTATTGAGCGTTCTTCTTTATACATCCCCATAAACTCAGGGCTTTTTACATATCTTTTTAACCATTCAGTCATTTTTTCAAAAGTTGGCTTAAGCTGCTCATTTTCTTCATCTTTGCTAGCAATTTCACTATCAATAAGTGCATTTAATGCCGCAATATCAGTGGGTTTTCGTGGATCGAACATTCTCAGGCTAAAACCAGAATGCGCACGACTAGAGTCTCCGCTTGTATCTTTAGTTTTTTCTTGTCTACTGAACATTATAATTCCTCTCTATTTGGCCTAGCGCTCCTGAACTTGCGCCCTGACGCAAAAATTTAAGAACACCCTTTCTTTCATAAAAAAATTCGGTAATCTAACTCAAAAATATCAGCTATACGCTTCGCAAGCTCTTTTCCAATAATGCGCCTTCCATTTTCCATGGCTGATAAATTGGTTTGACTAATATTTAATTGTTTAGCAAATTCAATCTGACTTAACCCTTCTCGATATCGTAAACCCTTTAATAGCACACCTGGTTCACCTGATTTTTGCGTCAAGTTACCAAATAAATCATCAATTGATGTGTATTCGTTATTATCAGACTTTATTTTATAATTTTCCATGATTTCAATTGGTACGGCATAACGCCCGCCATGCCATGATATTTCAGCTATTCGATCAATATGGTGCTTTTTCATGAGTGCCGACATAATACACCTCCGTAATTTTTAGGTCTTTATCAATAACTTCCCAACAGCAAACATAAGTTGGTCTACCTTTACTCAGGTGACAATGGCGCTTATCACCAGCCATACCTTTTAATTTCCCGTAGTTTTTCCAACCACCACTTGTTGCCGGACCATTTTTCTCAAGATCGCGTATTAACAAAAGCAGTGAAGATTGAGCCGCTTTAGGGAGTTTTATAATTTGTTTTCCAACCTTAGTTGGTATTTTTATTTTCCAGCTCATAGTAGTATTATATGTCTATTTTTGATATATATCAAATTATGATAACATCATCTGCAGGGATATATGGAATAATGCCAGCATTAAATGCCTGTTCTTGTATTTCATAGGGTGCCTTTCTGGCGTCCATAATATAGCCATTCACCATAATCATCCATACCATGGGGTTGTTATCCATATTACTGCGCAACGTCCATCTTGGATCCATTTGCCTCATTTTGAACATATCACGTATGGATTTACTTTTTGCACCTATCGTACTTTGCGATAAACCAAACCATTCCGCAAGTGATCCAGCCCTGATTTGTCGGACACCTTGCTAAGAGAGTAAAATCTCAAAGCAGAGGTGAAAAATGAACAATAATAAATCAGTAGAACGAGTAGTTAGAAAGAAATATAGTCCACAGTTTAAAGATCAAGCTTTAGAGCGAATAGCTAAAGACGGTGTGCCTCAAGTGGCAAAAGATCTAGGTCTTTCAGAGTCATTGTTGTATTCCTGGCGCGCACAGCAAAAGAAAGGTGGCGACTCTCTGGAAAACCAAAAGCTTCAACAAGCAGAAATGGCACGGTTGAAGCGGGAGAACGCAAGATTAGCGGAAGAGAATAGCTTTCTAAAAAAGGCGGCAGCGTACTTCGCGAAGGAGTCAAAGTGAGGTACGCCATGATTAGGGAGCAATCAAAGCAATATCCACTCACATTGATGTGTCGTTTATTATCTGTGTCAGTCAGCGGATACTATGACTGGCTTACTAGAAAGCCCTCAATGCGGGAAACAGAGAATCACCGATTAACAAAAAAAGTTAATGAGCTGTTTCATGATGAGAAATCACGCGCTGGGGCGTTGAGGATTACTAAACGATTACATGATGAAGGTGAGTCTGTAGGTAGGCATCGTGTAGCGAGAATCATGCGGTTAAATGGTTGGCGTGCACGTGCAGCCAAGAAGTTTAAAGCCACGACGAATAGCAACCATCAGTTACCAGTCGCGCCTAATTTATTACAGCAAAACTTTCTTACTGATCAACCTAATAAAAAGTGGGTCAGCGACATCACCTACGTTTGGACAGAGGAAGGATGGCTATATCTCGCCGTTGTGATGGATTTATACTCACGTAAAGTGGTTGGATGGGCTTTATCCGAACGCATGACCAAACAATTAGTTGTTGATGCTTTGCAAATGGCGGTATGGAACCGAAAGCCGCTCAAAGGCCTTATCATCCATTCAGACCGAGGTAGTCAGTATTGTTCCCATGATTATCAGAAAATGCTGAAACTTCATGGGATGATTTGCAGTATGAGCAAACGTGGAGATTGCTATGATAATGCCGCAATGGAGAGCTGGAACCATAGCTTTAAAGTTGAAGCCATTCATGGGGAAAAATTTGAGACGCGTGCTATTGCTAAAAATCACGTGTTTGAATACATCGAAATATATTACAATCGAAAACGACTTCATTCGACCATTGGCTGTAAAACGCCCGAATCATTTGAAGTTAAAAAGGTCGCTTAGTAAGGTGTCCGTTTTTCCGGGGCGAGATCAAGTAGGGAAAATATGAAAAAACAAACCATTAATGAGCATTAACGCAGGAATAACCAACGCAAATGCGGGTGATTTCCACCCGACCATTGCCGCTGCGATAGCAATAAACATGACCGCAGCATTGGCGATGTCAAAAATAGCCCATTCCACATTCTTGAGTTTTAATGCAATCTTCGCCCATGCCTTCCAATTTAAACTGGTTTCTTCTAAAACGTGAACGGCGTAAGCTGCCAGAGCGTACCACAGTATGTATTCATGAGTCATATATGCTTTCCAGATGAGATAGTTTAATTTATCTTACGATAATTGCATGTGACAAACCAACAAAACTAGTGAGGATGACGAGGTCTAGATTGCGCCTCATTTTGAAGAAACAGGAGTATATGTTAGATTCAACAGTTAATCTTTGAGATGTCAGCTATAAAAAATTAAGACCTTCTACACGGATGTATCACATGAGCTACCCTCATTTAAAACAACTTGAAAACGAAAGCATTCACATCATGCGTGAAATCGTCGCTGAAGTTGAAAAGCCGGTCATGCTTTATTCTATAGGTAAAGATAGTTCCGTCATGCTGCATCTTGCTTTAAAAGCCTTCTATCCAGCCAAACCCCCTTTTCCATTATTACATGTAGATACGACTTGGAAATTTCGTGAAATGATTACATTCCGTGATCAAACCATTGCGCGTCTTGGATTAGAATTAATTGTGCATATCAATCAAGAAGGCATTGCTGATGGCGTCAATCCTTTTTCACATGGCTCAACAATCCATACCGATATCATGAAAACACTAGGATTAAAACAAGCACTTGATCAATATCATTTTGATGCAGCTTTTGGTGGCGCACGTCGCGATGAAGAAAAATCACGCGCTAAAGAGCGTATTATTTCATTTCGTAACACAAATCATCATTGGAATCCTAAAAATCAAAGACCTGAGCCTTGGAGTCTTTATAATACCCGCAAACATAAGGGTGAAAGCTTGCGCGTATTCCCCTTGTCGAATTGGACTGAATTGGATGTATGGCAATATATCCACCAAGAAAAAATTGATATTGTTCCTTTATACTATGCAGCAATGCGCCCCATCGTCGAACGTGATGGCGCACTGATCATGGCTGATGATGAACGAATGCCATTAAAAACAGGGGAAACGCCCCGCTTACGTCAAGTCCGTTTTCGTACATTAGGTTGCTACCCTCTAACAGGCGCCATTGAGTCACAAGCTGACTCACTACCCGCTATCATCGAGGAGCTGCTATTGAGCACTAGCTCTGAGCGTGAGGGTCGAATGATCGATCACGATACGACGGCGTCCATGGAAAAAAAGAAACAAGAGGGGTATTTTTGATATGGAAATCATGTCATCTCATCAAACAAACCTCACCTCTTCGCTTAATACTCATGAAGCCAAAGGCTTATTACGATTTATGACTTGTGGCTCTGTCGACGACGGCAAATCTACCCTGATTGGTCGATTGTTATTTGAGTCACATATGATTTATGACGATCAACTTTCTGCGCTGGTCTCCGACAGTCGAAAATTTGGCACAACAGGCGATCAGCTTGATTTTGCTTTGTTAGTTGATGGCCTGGCTGCTGAGCGAGAACAAGGGATTACCATCGATGTAGCCTATCGGTTTTTTTCAACTGAAAAACGTAAATTTATTGTTGCTGATACCCCCGGCCACATACAATACACCCGCAACATGGCGACCGGTGCATCTACTGCTGAGTTAGCCATCGTCATCATCGACGCGCGCAAAGGCATACTCACACAAACACGTCGACATAGTTTTATTGTGTCCATGTTGGGTGTGAAACATGTCATCTTAGCCGTCAATAAAATGGATTTAATCAATTATGATAAAACCATTTATGAAGACATTAAAAAGAGTTACGCTGCTTTCGCTAAATCATTAGGCATCACCACCATACAAGCCATCCCTATTTCAGCGCTGCAAGGTGACAATATTGTTAACCTTTCCTCACTTACACCTTGGTATCGCGGCCCAACCGTGCTCCAGTTTTTAGAAAAGGTTGAATGTCAACCGCAGGCTGAAAACAATTTTTTTCGGATGAGCATACAGTGGGTAAATCGCCCTCATATGGATTTTCGTGGCTTTGCCGGGCGTATTGCTTCTGGCATCCTACGTCCTTCTGACCGAGTCAAAGTATTACCAGGCGGCCAGGAGTCAACCATAGATCGCATTGTTACCTTTGATGGCGACCTAAACGTAGCCGTGGCAGGCCAGTCAATCACATGTACGCTAACAGATGAAATTGATGTGTCTCGTGGCGATGTTTTAGTGCTTGCCAATGCCCCCTGCGAGGTGGCTGATCAGTTTAATACCCAATTATTATGGATGTCAGAAACGCCCATGGTAGCTGGTCGTCAATATTTTATAAAAATTGGCTCAAAAACTGCACTTTGCACGCCTAATCAACCCAAATACTGTATTGATGTGAACAGCGGCGTAACTCTAGCCACAAAAGAGTTAGCATTAAATGAAATTGGCGTCTGTGATATTGCACTGAACAGCCCCATTGCGTTTGAGCCTTATAAAATTAACCGCGAATTAGGTGGATTTATTTTAATCGATAGACTCACCAATGACACCGTTGCCTTAGGTTTAATTAATTTTGCATTATATCGCTCGCTTAACGTGCAACATCAAAACTTGCTGGTGAGTCAGGAAATGCGCGCAGCAATCAAGATGCAAAAGCCAATGGTGCTTTGGTTAACGGGCTTGTCAGGATCAGGGAAATCAAGCATTGCTAATCTCGTTGAGCGAGAACTCAATGCCTTGGGAAAACATACGATATTATTAGATGGTGATAATATTCGCCGTGGATTAAACCGTGACTTAGGGTTTACAGAAACCGCCCGCGCTGAAAACATTCGGCGAACTGCAGAAGTTGCCAAGTTAATGATTGAAGCGGGGCTCATCACTTTGGTTTCATTTATCTCACCTTTTGCTGCCGAGAGAGCAATGGCTCGAGAATTAGTCGGAAGCGAACAATTTATGGAAATTTTTATCGATACGCCGCTTGAGGTTGCAGAAGCACGGGATGTTAAAGGTTTATATAAAAAAGCCCGTGCAGGCGAAATTCAAAACTTTACTGGCATTGATAGTCGTTATGAAATCCCGCAATCCCCAGATTTACGACTTGATACCGTAAAAAATACGCCTACAGAGGCAGCGGCGTTGATCATAGAGATGCTCCGCTCACGAGGGGTAGTGAATTGATAGACGTAACGCTAGAATTACTCGAAGAGGTGAGCAACATTGGATGGCATGCAGCTCAAGCCGTTCTTGAAATCTATCAGGGTGAAATTGCATGGTCCGAAAAAGCGGATCATACTCCATTGACTCAGGCTGATTTAATCTCTCACTACCTCATTATGGATAGGCTGCGCACGCTGTTTCCTGATATTGCTATTATCTCAGAGGAAGACGTTGCTGAGAAGGGTAAGCCATGGTCACCTCCTCATCAATTTTGGCTTGTTGATCCCCTCGATGGAACAAAAGAATTTATCAATCGTATTGGGGAGTTTACAATCAATATTGCGCTGATTGAAGCAGGCGAACCCGTATTAGGTGTGGTTTGTGCGCCTGCCTTTAATACGCTTTATACCGGGTTGCGTAATGTTGGTGCCTTCAAGAACAGTAAGTCTGGCGAACAAGAACAAATCAGGGTCAAGGCTAACTCAACAGATCAATTACATGTGGTTAGCAGTCGTTTTCATCAAGATCAAGCCGCACTAGCTACTTATTTAGAGAAACTCAACATTGCCTCTTTCAAGACTGTCGGGTCTTCATTAAAATTTTGCACTATTGCAGAAGGTCGTGCCCAATTATATCCAAGATTTGGGCGTACTATGGAGTGGGACACTGCAGCTGGCCATGCGGTATTAGCTGCTGCGGGTGGCGAAGTCATTCTCTTTAATGGTAACTTAATGCACTATGGCAAAAAAGATTTCGAAAACCCGCCTTTTATTGCCAAACCACGTGAACTTGAACTTACAGGACAGTTATATACTCAACGCTAATGAGTATAAACAACCTAAGTCACGCCCTATCGATGAAATCACGGCTTTAAGGAGGAAGTGTATTATGAAGGAATCTCATCTGCGTAGCTTGATAAAAGCGATTAGTTGGCGAATATTTGCAACATTTTTAACCGTCGTTATTAGCTACATGATTACGCATAGAATTAGTTTTGCTATTTACATTGGAATGTTTGAATTTTTATCTAAAATTATTTTTTTCTATCTTCATGAGCGACTCTGGGAGAATATTTCATTTGGTATACGTGTATCTTATCATGGCACTTCTCAGTAATAGGAAATGACTTATGCTGTCAGAACGTTATAAGAACGAGCTTGAACAACTTATGGAACAAGTTTTCTGAGAACAAAGTCAATTCTTTGCGGCACCCGGACTACACCAGCAAGGCGTTTTCTAAATGATACATTATCTCTTGAATAACGATACCCTGCTCAGGTACTGGAGTTGTTCTAATGAAAGCGCTGCCAATGAAGGGTAAACCACCCCAAGGTTGGGAGGAAAATCCTTTTTTTCTTTAGCGCAATAAACGCCAGCTAACGCTTGAAATGGTATAGATTTTTCTGTTGTAAAATCCTTCTCTTTAAAAAAGTCGGGAGAGAAATGAATAACCGGCCAATCCTTAAAATAAGATTGAATCACAGTCAACTGGCTGCCGTATTTGCTAAGATGTGTTTGTACAAAAGGAATAAATTTAAATGTCGACTGCATCGCGCATGAGTCGATTAAATAAAGTTTTTTACCTGTATTGAGTAAACCATCCATAAAAGCCATCAAATGAACGAGTGTATTCATTCTTGTTGGGTAGTGTTTTGATGGCTCACCTATTCCCATTCGGAGTTGCAAAGTGACCTTTCGGCAAGGCTGTGTGACAGGGTTAACATGATTTTGTAGAGTACAACCTTCTTAAATACCGGAGGTTTACCGCATGAACGATCTAACTTTGGCGTCAGTAGAAGAAACATTTCAACAGTGGCGTGCTGGGCG
>JAPLRL010000082.1 GCA_026399205.1 Gammaproteobacteria bacterium | reverse complement strand
TGTGTTATCAAAAGATGAAGGTGGACGTCATACGCCATTCTTCAACGGATACCGTCCACAGTTTTATTTCCGAACAACCGATGTGACGGGTTCTTGTGATCTGCCTGAAGGCGTTGAAATGGTCATGCCAGGAGACAATGTGAAGTTGTCTGTCACGCTCATGTGTCCGATTGCGATGGATGAAGGTTTGCGTTTTGCAATTCGCGAAGGTGGCCGTACTGTTGGTGCGGGTGTCGTTGCTAAGATTATTGAGTAAATAACATTCTTAAAAATCCGAGCCGCGACCGTTAGGGAGCGGAAATTTTAGGGATTCCGCTCCCTAACGGTCGCGGCTCGGATTTTCTGATTTTTGTGGAAACACCATGTTATCAAACGATGTCCTCAGCATTATTCTCACTGGCCATTACGCATTACGAGTGACCCATAACTTAAATGAACTTGAATATGGCGTGGTCCCTAATGCCATTGCGTTATCTGGATTACTTCGCGCTGATGATCTTATTCAAATTTTATCTGAGTGTGGAGAAAAACTTCCAGAAGATGAAAAGCAAGCGTTAGCACACTACCAAACGTTTTATAAACACCTGCCATCTGTAAACGAGATCATCTGCGGCCCACTTTCCTATGGCAAACACATGATTAAGCTTAGAGAGCGCTTAATACACCACTTCAATCAAGCGTTAAATACCTTGATTGATCGAGCATATGCCGCACTAACTCCATCCACGAAACCCATTTACGTCATTCTCATCTCTAATATCGATTGTCTCTTGAGTGACCGCAACGGGAACATCCCTTTTCTCAGAGTCAAACCCGATGACATAAAATTTCAAGTTATACGGCAAGACAACAGCCTAGACTTATTAGAGCAATTGACACCTCATTTATTAACCCGCCATGCACAACCAGATTGCGTCGCTACGCCTTCAACGTTTAGCCCAATGAATGCCGCAATAACGTTAGGTTTTTTTGCGCTGACGCTTGGGGGGGTTAAAAAACTCATAGAAAACTATACAATAGGATCTAGTCCAACTGTCTGAAGCAAACGATGCTTGCTCTTTTTCGCAACCAACCTGCCGCCTTTCCCATGTTATTTACACTAGAAGCCTGTGAGCGCTTTAGTTTTTATAATCTACAGGGGATCTTCATCTTATACTTGATTCGTGATTTAGGTTTTTCTGAACCCACAGCCTATTACACATTTGGCGCATTCTATGCCATTGTGTATGGCACAGTTTCCTTAGGCGGCTATTTAGGCGATCGGGTATTAGGCATTCAACGAACTTTAACGCTTGGCCTGATACTTCTAGCTGCGGGTTATTTTGCTTTGGCTGTTGTTGATAAAGCCCATGTTTTTTGGGCGATTGGTCTTATTTGTATTGGTGCAGGTGTTTTTAAATCAAACCCGACTAGCCTCCTGTCTAAATGTTACGCACCAGATGACAGCCGCCTACATAGCGGCTTCACGCTGTATTACATGTCGATTAACATCGGTGCTACGTTAGCCCTTTTTATGGGACCCTTTGTGAGCCGTCATTTGGGTTATCCTTATACATATTTTTTAAGTTTTATCGGCATAGGGCTCAGTCTAGCGACCTTTTGGAGACAAAAATATCAGATCAAACCTATTCAAACTCAAGCAGACAGCCGAAAGATCTCCTATTGGCAGTGGGGAGGCATCCTATGTGGCATGTTTCTTCTCACTGCCGCGAGTACCTACCTGTTACAACATCTCCTCCTGGCTAAAACCCTTCTAGGTCTTGTCACCCTCATCGTCATCAGCATTTATTTTAAATCGATGGCACAAGAATCACCCGCATCGCGTCGGCGCATGTGGATTGCATTGATTTTAATGGCTGAAGGAATTGTATTTGCCGTGCTTTACCAACAAATGCCAATGTCTTTAAATTTATTTGCAATTCATCATGTGAGACCTACTTTATTAGGCATTTCTATCGATCCACAAAGTTTTCAGGCTTTAAATCCGATTTGGATTATGGGAATGAGCCCCATCATTGCCTTAGTGTATCAACGATGTGCTCAACGTCATCTTGATTTTCCTATCGCCTATAAATTCGCAATCGGTATGTTTTTATGTGGCCTTAGTTTTTTATTACTGTTTTTTTCTCAATTTGCAGCAGACGAGCATCAACAACTCTCATCTAACTGGCTCATTGCCAGTTATTTACTCCAAAGCACGGGCGAGCTACTGATCTCGGCCTTAGGCTTAGCCATTGCGGCCGAATTAGTCCCTAGGCATATGACCGGATTTGTGGTCAGTATGTGGTTTTTGACCATTGCCATTGCCAGTTTTCTTGGCGCTTTTGTTGCGTCATTTACAACCCTCAGCCACCCCATCCACACTGAGCTTGAATCACTCACTGCTTTTACCCATGTTTTTGGATACATCGGCATCGTCAGCATTTCAATCAGTGCGATGATGTGGTTGGTGGCCGCACGGTTTACCGTCTTTCACCAACCCGAATAATAAATCAGCCCCCATATAATAAGCCAATTCTGCTGGGTGCTTCACCGCCCAAATTGCAAAATCCGCCTGTTTACCCACCTTAAGCGTACCATGGGTGTGTTCCAACCCCAGTGCCTTTGCAGCATGTTTGGTCACCCCCAACAGCGCTTCTTCCACGGTCAGAAAAAATAACGTACAAGCCATGTTTAATACCCATAACATAGAAGTGATGGGCGCAGTCCCAGGGTTAGAATCTGTTGCTAAGGCAATGGGGACTGCGGCCTGACGAAGGGCTTGGATAGGTGGGCGTCGTGTTTCACGTAGAAAATAAAATGCAGCCGGCAATAACACCGCAACCGTGCCCGATTGAGCTAAGGCCTGCACGCCTTTTTCTGACAAGCACTCTAAATGATCCACCGATAATGCCCCAAACGAGGCCGCAAGTGCAGCACCCCCCATATCAGATAACTGCTCGGCATGACATTTAATGGACAAGCCATGTTGAACCGCTGCCTCAAAAATAGTCCGAGTCTGTGCTAAGTCAAAGGCAATAGTTTCACAAAATACATCTACGGAATCGGCTAGTTTTTCTCTAGCGATGCGTGGAATCATTTCTTCACAAATCAAGGTGACGTATTTTTCCGGATGTGTTTTAAATTGAGTGGGCACCACATGGGCGCCAAGAAAGGTTTTCTTCACCGTTAAAGGGAGCTGTGCTTCAATCATGGCCGCAACACGCAGCATTTTGACTTCATTGTCCCAGTCTAAGCCATACCCTGATTTAATCTCAACCGTCGTCACCCCACTGTTCATCAAGGCTATCGCTCGTTTTAAACTTTGCTCAAGTAAATCCTGAACGGAGGCGTCTCGTGTTGCCTTCACCGTAGATTGAATGCCCCCGCCACTTTGCGTAATGTCGGCATAACTCATCCCGAGCAAGCGTTGCTCAAACTCTGGCGCTCGGTTACCTGCGTACACCAAGTGCGTATGACAGTCGATGAAGCCGGGTGTCATCAAATGATGGTGTACGTCGTGAATGGTTTGCGCAAGTCGCTCTGGCTCTCCTGGCAACGCGCTCATGGGGCCTACCCATGCAATTTTTCCATTGAGGACCGCAATCGCGGCATCTTCTATGATTTGAATACCCGATTCACAAGCACATACTCGCGCATGCACCCACAACGCATCCCATTTAACCATGATAAAATGACCTATCGTAGGTTGGGCCTCGGCCCAACAAAATAAAACCGTGGATCCCACGAACTAGCCGCGGGACGACGATGTCCTAATCAGGTATATTATAACCCAGCTAAATTCGCTACAATTAAATTTTACCCCCCACACACATCTCCTATGACATGGCTCGATTATTATCAACCTCCAGAAAAAAAACACTGGCAAGGACGTCCTGATAGCCCCCCACACGCTTGTTTTTTTCAACACATCCAGTTCTTGAATTTACGCAACCCCATGCCTCCTATTTTTCAACGGCCGACCTTTGCCCTTTTAGGCTTTGCTTGTGATGAAGGAATTCGCCGTAATGGGGGACGTCTTGGCGCAGCCGAAGGCCCGGTGAAACTCAAACAAACCTTAGCACCGTTGCCACTCCACCACGCAATCGCCTGTTTTGATGCAGGTCTCATCACGTGTGATGGTGGTCAACTAGAAGAGGCACAACAGGCATTAGGTCAAGCGGTCCATTTATTATTATCCCAGGGTTTCACGCCTATTGTTCTAGGCGGTGGGCATGAGCTGGCTTGGGGGCATTATCAAGGCATTGCAGCCTACGCACCCTCAACCCAACTAGGCATCATTAATTTTGATGCCCATTTTGACATGCGTCCTTTATTAGATAACCAACGCGGCAGCTCCGGCACGCCTTTTTTACAAATCGCGACAGCGCATGATGCCTCCAATCGCCATTTTGATTACAGCTGTATTGGCATTCAACCTACGGGAAACACCCCTGCGCTTTTTGAAACAGCATCACACTATCAAACCCGTTATCTGCTTGCAGAAGACATCCATTTAAAGCCACGCGCTCACCATCTGCGCTTCATCAACCGTAGTATAAAACAAAACGAAATGCTCTATGTCAGTTTATGCTTAGATGTCATTGCAACCGCTCATGCACCGGGCGTGAGCGCCCCCCAAGCCATGGGGCTCTACCCATGGCAGTTGGTGCCCCTCTTAAGACAACTGGCAGCCTCTGGTAAAGTCGTGAGCTATGATATTGCAGAACTTTCTCCCCCGAACGATAATAATTCACAAACCGCCAAGCTTGCTGCTTATTTTATTTATGATCTACTTTGTCATCACTTGCCCATAACAGGAAATCTTCATGACTAACCCCCATCATGCCATCCATGCAGCGCATGGCACAAAACTCACCGCCAAAAGTTGGCTCACTGAAGCCGCTTTGCGGATGATCATGAATAATCTCGACCCTGATGTCGCAGAAAACCCAGACGACTTGGTGGTTTATGGGGGCATTGGGCGTGCTGCGCGCAATTGGACTTGTTATGACAAAATTATTGAGTCCCTCACCACCCTCAATGACAATGAAACTTTACTGATTCAATCAGGTAAACCGGTTGGCATCTTTAAAACCCATCCTGATGCTCCGCGTGTCTTGCTTGCCAATTCTAATATTGTCCCTTATTGGGCAACCTGGGATACCTTTCATGAGCTCGATAAACAAGGCCTCATGATGTATGGACAAATGACGGCAGGGTCTTGGATTTATATTGGAAGCCAGGGGATTGTCCAAGGGACGTATGAAACCTTTTGCGAAGCAGGTCGGCAACATTTCGCGGGCAGTTTACAAGGTAAATGGATTTTAACCGCAGGTTTAGGCGGAATGGGGGGCGCACAACCCCTAGCTGCAACCATGGCAGGGGCTTGTATGCTCGCGGTTGAGTGTGATGCGACTCGCATTCAACGCCGTCTTGAAACGGGTTACCTCGACAAACAAACCGACTCGTTGGATGATGCGCTCCAGTTGATCCAAGAGGCCACTCAAAAAAAACAAGCGATTTCAGTGGGTTTATTGGGTAATGCCGCGGACATTTACCCGGAGTTAGTCACTCGGGGTGTCAAACCTGATTTAGTCACCGACCAAACCAGTGCGCACGATCCACTTAATGGGTATCTCCCTCAAGGCATGTCCATGAGCGAGGCCGCTGCACTTCGTCAATCTAACCCTGATGCGCTTATTTTAGCTGCCAAAAAATCTATGGCCATTCAAGTTCAAGCCATGTTGCAGTTTCATGAGCAAGGCATAGCCACCTTTGATTATGGCAATAACATTCGTCAAATGGCAAAAGACATGGGCGTTGAACGCGCCTTTGATTTTCCCGGTTTTGTGCCTGCTTATATTCGTCCTTTATTTTGTCGTGGCATTGGACCGTTTCGCTGGGTTGCATTATCTGGGGCCCCTGAAGACATCTACCGTACCGATGAAATGGTGAAAAAACTGATCCCAAATGACACCCACTTACATCAATGGTTTAAAATGGCCAAAGATCGCATTCATTTTCAAGGACTCCCTGCCCGTATTTGCTGGGTCGGTTTAGGTGATCGCGCCCGCTTAGGGTTAGCCTTTAATGACATGGTGCGTCGCGGTGAATTAAAAGCCCCTATTGTGATTGGCAGAGATCATCTCGACTCTGGCTCCGTTGCCAGCCCCAATCGCGAGACAGAAAGCATGAGAGATGGATCAGACGCGGTCTCCGACTGGCCATTGCTCAATGCCCTTCTGAATTGCGCAAGTGGCGCCACATGGGTCAGCTTTCATCATGGCGGCGGTGTAGGCATGGGATTTTCCCAACATGCTGGGATGGTGATTGTAGCAGATGGCACTGATGCAGCAGAAAGGCGCTTACGTAACGTCCTCACCAACGATCCGGCCACTGGCGTCATGCGCCATGCTGATGCGGGTTATGAAGAGGCGATACAATGTGCGAAAGAGCAGGGGTTGAATTTGCCGATGATTTAATAAGTTAAGGACAGTGAGGGTTGGGGAGGGGGACTGATCGGAGGATATGAAACCTTTAGGGACGTTGCTTAAATAACTCGATAGGGAACCGTATATTGACCTAATGCCCTCACCGTTTTCAAAGCAACCGAAAAGGCCACGTGTAATGGATTAATAATCAAATTCAATTCCTCAGGAATCACTACTGAAGGCACCGCCATTGCAAGATATTGAGTCTCTTTTAATAATATATTTTCAGCAAAATCGCGTGTTTTATCTGTTGCCGGAGTCTCGTTCCACTCTTGAGGAAGTGCTTCGATGACAGGTCGCACAATAAGCGCATCTGGCACCTCTATAGAAAACCGATAATAGCTAAACCCTGAAACCAACAATCCGTGATGGGATAACCACTCTAATGTACAGAGTGAAATCGATTCAGAACAATAAATAGCTTTTCTACCGACAGGATTCCATCTTCCAGCAACATAGAGCCCACCGTCTCCAGAAAAAACAGTCCTCACCTCTTCCGTTTGCGCAGCACGATACCAAGTTGTCATTAACCGTACACACCATATTGAATTTGCAATAGCGCCTGCTCAACAAGCCGATGACCGGATTCAGTATCTAATAAATCCATCGGCACTTGCTCTCCCAGTGAAGCAATTTTCCGATACAACCAATTTTTGGCTTCAAACTCACCTAGAATGGTTGTTGCCATTTGCACAACCGCCACCAATCGAACCAATTTTTCTGTCGTAGACGCATCAAGGCGTAGTTGCTTCTTCTTTTTTGCAAAATATGTGGATTGAGGAATTTTTAATCGACTCAACACGTCTTTTACCACAAAATTTCGTTGGTTCAAAAAATGCTCGATGAGATCGACTTTCACACCTTCTCTAATTGTTTTAATCTCATTCATGGGATCTTTCAATCCATCAATGAGTTGAGCAGCTGTAGCAACCATTGCGCACCCTCCTATCTATAACAAACAGTATAGTCTTTAATTGGAGTTTGTAAAGTCTTGATTGGCGCAGATTTTTTGATGTTCACCCCGAAGGGGCGAACACACTCAGGATCTGTTCTACTACCTTGTTCAATTTACTTCTTCACAACAAATGATTGAAAAAAAGGATTATAAATTGTATTTTGGTGGGGTTGAGTTTTTATAATAACTTATGTTTTATTTATTAAAAGGAATTTTTATGCCCCCCAAACAACAACAAGCGACAGCCGACTTTGTGCAAGATTTGATTCGCAAAATACGACAACTTCCTTCTTCCTATGAACAAGCTGTTACAAAGCATAATCAGTCTTTGAGTTTTAACTTTTTTGGTGTTCGTTCAGCGGCATTTCCCGAACACAAAGCGGCCATGGACTTTCTTTATAACTTAGCTGCGTCTCTTAATGCCTATTCACTTCCTACAACAACACAAAAGGATAGACAAGCAATGGCCGCGTTTGATCAAGCTCGAAAAAGCACACTCATAGCAGCCCTCCATTTTGTTGTGCATCATTTGCTGGTAAAAAAGGAAGAAGATCCTTGTATTATGAGAGAGCTGGATGCTTTATATGAAAAAGGGAGTAACATGCATCAACAGATTTTTGTGGATACCGTACTCTCTTATGAAGAATTAATGGTCGAGTTAAAGAATCCGTACGCGCCACAGTTGCATCCAAAGATGAAAAATGCAGAGCTATTAGCTGTTGTGTGTGAGCATCATCTTAATGGCTTTCAGATGCTCGAGATAACTAGAGCGGCATTTTCTCAGCACGCGCCTGCATAGAAAACTCATCGTATTGACTGCATAACCATTCAAGCTGGGTTGGGCTCCTGTAGGTTGCGCTCCTTTGTCCGCCCATCGTTTAATGGTATAATTACCGCCATTTCCACATGCGATTATTTAAATGCTAAAACGAGACATCTCAAGAACCAATGTGCTTGTAGCCGCCGCCGGGGGCATGATTGGTTCCGGCTGGTTATTTAGCCCTTTTATTAGCGCACAAATTGCCGGCAGTAACGCGCTGATCAGTTGGGTGATCGCAGCACTCTTTATGCTCTTTATTGCTTTACCGCTGTGTGAACTCGGCACCATGTTTCCGGTTTCAGGGGGCATGGCCAATTACCCTAGTTTTACACATGGTAAAGAAGTGGGGTTTTTATTTGCTTGGGTGTCTTGGCTCTCTTATGTCGTCATGACCCCCATCGAAATCCAGGCTATTTTACAATACAGTAGTCATTTTTTTCCGTTTCTGATTATCAAAAAATCCGCTACCTTTCAGTTATCTCATAGTGGGTATAGCGTGGCCGTTGGTATCATGCTGTTTGTGGTCTTGCTGAATACCTTTGGTATCAAACTATTAGCAGACTGTAATCGCTATACCAGTCTCATTAAGTTTATTTTACCCAGTATTGCCATTGTGAGTTTTATTCATGTGGCCCCTTCTTTTGCAAATATTCACCTTGATATCAGCCACAAACGAGATTGGGAACAAATCTTTTCAGCCCTGTCTATTGGGGGCGTTGCGTTTGCGTTCACGGGTTTTCAAAATGGCTTGATTCTGGCGGGTGAAGTCAAAGATCCGCAGCGCAATATTCCCATTGCAATTTTGGGCGCGGTGTTCATTGGGTTTATTTTATATTTTATGCTGCAGTTTAGTTTTTTGGTCGCGATTCCTGCCTCTTACCTCACGCATGGATGGCAAGGGCTCAGCTTTCCTGGTGATAGCGGCCCTTTGGTTGGGTTAACGCTGTTACTGGGGTTAAGCACTGTTGCTCTCTTATTATTATTCGATGCGGCCTTTTCACCTTTTGGGACCACCCTTGTTTATACCGCAGCCACATCCCGTATTTTATATGGCATGGCCATTAATCAGCATTTACCCAGCGTGTTTTTAAAACTCAATCGATATCAGATCCCTTATGTCACGCTTTATGCTAATTTACTGGTGGGGATTTTGTCATTTTTACCTTTCCCTGGCTGGCAAAAAATGGTGGCTTTTTTGTCATCTACCAGCATTCTCTCTTATGGTATTGGCCCTATTTGTTTACTTGCGATGAGAAAATTACAACCGGCCACACCACGCCCATTTAAACTGGCTTATAGTTTGGTGTGTTGCCATATGGCCTTTTATGCCTGTAATTTAATGCTCTATTGGTGCGGATTTGACATCATTATAAAATTATATGCAGCTATCTTTGTGGGGCTCGTTATTCATCTGATGTATCAGCGAAAAAATGTTTTTTCTTGCTCTGCCAATTTATATTGGTTTTTATTTTATATGACGTCTTTATTGATTCTGTCTTATATCGGTTCATTTGGGGGTATTCGGCTTTTGAAATTCCCTTTTGATGTTGGTTTGATTCTGCCGTTTAGTATTGTCATGTTGTATACCTCACAGCGCTATTTGACCGCATCAGAAAATATCCTCTCAATGGAAGATATCTCCGTAGAGTCGTTGTAGGATCACTCGCACCCAATCGCCTTCAACCACTGCGGTGACGGTAAAATCAACTTTCTTGCGCGTGTATCAAAGAACCCAAATGTCATTTTGGCTTCACAGCACAATTCATGATGTTCATCAAAAATATCTTGTCGCATTGTTCCAATCTTTTTTTCATAAGACATCACTTGAGATTCTATCGTAATAGCTTGTCTTAACCGCAGCTCTTTTAAAAATTTAATGTGGAACTCTAACACAATGGGCCCTTGGCCTTGCTCATGAATTTGCTTTAATCCAAACCCACGGGCATGAACAAAATCCCAGCGCGCCTCTTCTAAAATTTCTAAATACGTTGCATTATTCACATGCGAAAACGTATCTAAGTGGTGTTCTTTGATCAGGAGTGGATAGTGAAAAATTTCAAACTGGCTCATGGTTATCACAACCTCAGCAAATAAACAGATATTATACCAAGGATCTTATATGTCCATCCCTTATTTTAATTTACTCAAAGCAGTCTGGCGCAACGGCAAACCTTGGCATGGCACCATGATTGGATATTATTTGGCCTACATTGTCGCTCAAGTTTGTTTAGGGTTGAACCCTTACGCGTTTGGACGCACGCTTGATTTACTGCAACAGTTTACCCCCGACAAATTATCTGCCCTGCTGTTTTGGCTGATTTTTGGGGTCATGCTCACTCCCCTTTTCTGGCTTTTTCATGGACCCGCTCGTGTGATTGAGCGCAAAGTCGCCCTCAATATTAAGCAAACCTTCTTATTACACATCTACAAAAAGCTCACTGACCTTCCGCTCAAATGGCATCAAGACCATCACTCTGGTGATCTCATGACCCGCATTAATCGGGCTTGCACTGCGTTATATCAATTTGCAGGGGATCAATATGTTTATATTGAAACGGTCATTAAATTTCTTGTGGCTATTGGTTTTTTATTTTGGATTTCTTTTACGGTCGGATTACTAAGTTTTTTGGCCTGCGTCATCGCAGTCGCTGCCGTGGTGTTATTTGATAAAAAACTGATTGTCTTGTATGAACGAGAAAATGAAGCCGACAATCATGTGGGCGCTGGGTTATATGATTATATTAGCAACATGACAACGATTTTAACTTTAAGGCTTGGTCAGTTAACAGAACACAATGTATTTAAACGACTTAAGCTGATATGGCCGACCTATCATAAAGAAGTGGTCATCAATGAAGTCAAATGGTTCACCATGAATATGATGTTAACAGTTTCGCAAGCCATTATTTTGATCAGTTATATTCTGTATCACCTTCACTCTAGCGACATCCTTTTAATTGGAACGGTCGTCATGATTTTTCGTTATCAAATGGAGTTAGGCGAAGTCTTTTATAATTTAAGCACCCATTACAGCCAATTGGTACAGATGAACACGGACGTCCTCGGAATCCAACCTATTTTGGACGATTTTGAACGCCTTGCACATCTCCCACTGGGTGCGTCTCTCGCTCAACAATGGCATACCCTCTCCATCACTGATTTACAATTCAAACACTCAGGAGATCGCGCACAAAACAGCATCCCGCCCATGAACTTACAGTTAAAGCGAAAAGAAAAAATTGCTTTAATTGGCTCGAGTGGCGCTGGAAAAAGTACCTTATTAAACCTGTTATCGGGGCTATATGCCCCAGATAGCGTACAACTCACCATTGATGGCATCCCCTTCAATTCACTAGAACCCATGCACGCGATGACGACTTTAATTCCCCAAGAGCCTGAAATTTTTGAAAACACCATCGCTTTTAATATCACCATGGACTTAGAAGCAACCCCAAAAGACATCGACGAAGTGATTCAACACTCGGGGTTTGCAGATGTATTAAAAACCCTGCCATCAGGTCTCGCCACAGACATCCGAGAAAAAGGACTCAACTTCTCCGTGGGTCAAAAACAACGTTTAGCACTTGCTCGGGGATTATTCGCTGCGCGCTTTAGCTCACTGATTCTCATGGATGAACCCACGTCAAGTGTCGATTTAGCCACTGAAAAGAAAATACTTTCGGCAATGATTAAAAGCTGTGCGCATGCAACCCTCATCGTTTCGCTCCACCGTCTTCACTTGTTGCCGAAGTTTAATCGCATTATTATGTTACATCACGGAGAAATCATCGCTGACGGACCCACAACCCTATTGTTAAATACAGCAGGTCCCGTTAAAAAACTGTGGGAAAAATATACTAAAAACCATCCTTAAGAAAAAAAACGTCATCCTTTTACACACCACGTCACCACCCTGTTGCATCAAAAGTAAATGTTACCGAACGACTTTTCGTTGCCTCATAAATCATGTTACCGAACAGAGACATTGTTAACATAAATATCCTCTATAAATACCCTAGCGGGGTGAAGGGGCCGGCAATGAGGCCCCTTCG
>JAPLRL010000005.1 GCA_026399205.1 Gammaproteobacteria bacterium | reverse complement strand
TCAACGATCAGGTTAGGTAGGAAGATTATAGAAAGGGGGAAAATACATGAGAATTTTGAAAAAATGACCAAAACCCCTGTCAACCCCTAAATGAAAAAAATTAAAAATATTTTCTATCGCAGCCCTACCGAAAGGTCACGTATAATTTGAAGGTGTACCCACAGCAAGTGGCGAAGTAAGCGGCGTCGTCGTTGCGCCTGTCACACTGGCGGTTGGGCTGGTGACAGAGGTACTACTGGTGACGCTTATTGGCGCCCCTTGATGATAGCTTAACGTTGCGGTGACAGATTGACTGCTTGGGGTCGCTGACACCGGGGTGAATGTCCCGCTAACGGTGCAATGTCCTCCAGCTTTTGCTAGGGTTGGACCGCAAGTTGAGGTATACCCAGCAGCAGTAGATACAGCACTGACGCCTGTTGCATCCTCAGTGCCTCTGTTGGTAAATGTAAATTCATACGGTGAGGATTCGCCGACATTGAGTGGAGAATTAAGGGGGGTCGGTGTTGCTGGAAGAATGTCTACGGCTCCCGTTGATGAGGTTGAAGTCGTAAAAAGCAAGGGTAAGGGGACTTTGTTGCGGTCATAGCCTGCAATAATGATCTGAATTTCTTTGGCTCCAATAATGAAGGGGGTCAATGTAATTTGTACCGTACATGTTTGTTGTGGGCGCAATCGTTGACCTGTACAGGTGTCTATATAGGTAAATTCACTGGCTGGACTCGCTTGTTTTTCAATGAACAATGGATGGACTAATTGAAAGGGAAGTTGGTTTTTTAGGGTATAAGTCACCCTATTATTAATGCCGGTTGTGACCGGGTTCGGAAAAGAGCCACTGAGGCTCCATGAAATAGGATTTTGTGCTGAATAAGCGTTCATGATGGTGAGGAACAATAAAAAAATCAGGTGAAAGGGCTTGAAGTTATTATGTTTATGCATAATTTTTACCATCCAGGATGAGGTGGGGCGTTATCATATTAATGAAAATAAACAACGGGAATCAGACTATACCTATTTGAGGTTAAGAGCAAAATAAATTAGGGTCTGTGAACCTAAGTCGCACCACAGGCTATAAGTTGTTTTATCATACTTGAATCACCTATTTCGTTTGCTAATGCTAATGGCGTGCAGTCATAGCCAGGGAATTTTTGGTTAATAGATGCGTGAATAACGCTGTTTTTTAACAAAATCTCTAAAATATCATGATGCTCAAACACAATGGCTAGAAGCAAAGGACTGCAATAAAAAGGTGTAAGTGTAAGCTCGGTACAAGGATGTGCGAGCAATTGCTTAACGACCTCAATCATATTAAATCGTATGGCAACCTGTATTAATGTAAATGGCATTCTTTCGAAAACATAATTGGGGCAATCATGCTGAAGAAGTAATTTCGAAACTTGAACAATGATCGACTCCTTTTCAGGTAAGGTATAACTCATCCATTCACTCGAAAATAAACGTTCTACTTCGGGAAGACAGTGAGCATTGGTATGAAACCAATAATTGACAGATATACTAGGCCCAGATAAGCCTCTTACTTCGTGCCACCAGCGTTTGGGAATATAGAGTGCGTCAGTTTCACGCATATGAACATGATAAGGTGTTGCATGTCGATGCGTCGAAGCATAGCTATCAAGCTGATCGGTGCCTGGAATGCGACTTCTGTGAGCATTTCTCAGCCACATGTTTTTATCTGGTTTATGTTGAAAAAGAAAAGGTGTATCAGTAGGAGGGAAAAGCGTTACTGATTTTTGCCCATAAACTTGAAGGAAAATATTATCAAGCTCGTCAAAATGCAGTTGCGTGAGGGTGTCATTTTGACCACACCAGACATGAGGGGCAAACTTGCTGAGATTAATTAAGTTACAAAATGCTGGGGGTGTAATGTGCTCTCTAATCTCTGCAAACTCATCGAGTGGGTGGTTTTGTATGTAGAATCTTCCTGATAATGAGTTGATCGTGGCATCATCAGCAAATAAAGCCATAATGTCTTGTATTTTAAACTTAACTTTTTTTAAGTGATAAAATTGATTATTGGCTTCATCTGCGGGACTCCATAATGATAAAGGCGCTTCTTTCCCCCCAAGTATTTTGGTGAAATAGTCAGGCGTCCATAACTTGGCTGCCTGGGAATCTTTAAGCGCGCCTCTGACGACAATGGGGTGTTTTGTATGATAGAAATTCGTGATGAATTCCTCTGGATCTAAATCGAACACTTCTTCAACGGCCTTGGCCCCATGATAGGGATTTAATGCCAGCCGACGTAATCCTTTGCCATTCAAAAATCGATCATTGAATTCGACTTGTAGGTGTTGAATACATGCATCTGTCATGGCAGGATTTCCGGCTAATTCAATCCGTTCTAAATGATGATTGGTTCGCATGAGCTCAGCAACACGGTAAGCTCCAATATCCGTTAACTTATTCCAATTGAACAAAAGTGAATGGACGTGCGTATTATCAGTTAATGCTGTGCAAATGCGGTCTACTTGTGCATCATCTACATCACAACAACTTAAATTAATGACGGCCAGATTCGGATCATTATTTGTTATATTTTCGATGAGGTTAGCATCAAGCATGATAGCGTTGTCCTATAGGTTTTAATACGAAAGTTTTGCATGAAAGGGGGATGAAAAGATAGATTTAAAAAACCATTTCCTTTACATTAACCTCAGTTTAAATCTTTGCTCAGTGTAGATTATGTCAGGTATACATGTTTATTTGGGACCTTCATTAGATAGAAAAACGGCCACGCAATTATTACCAGAGGCCAATTATCATCCGCCGGTGAAGTGCGGTGATCTGATTAGCCTCTTACGGCTTTCTCCGAGTAAAATCATTATTATCGATGGGTTTTACGAGACAGCGCCTGCGGCTTGGCATAAAGAGATTTTATTAGCGATGGAGCTCGGTGTTGCTGTTTGGGGTGCGGCGAGTATTGGTGCGTTACGTGCGGCTGAGTTGTATCAATTTGGGATGCAAGGGTTTGGGCAGATTTATCATGATTTTAAAACAGGTGTTTTGACGGATGATGATGAGGTCGCCGTATTACATGGCGATCAGAAAAACGGATATTTAGCCATTAACGATACGATGGTTAATATTCGTTATACGTGTCAGGAAGCGTTAGATAAAAACATTATTTCGAGCGATATGAAAGAGCGGTTGGTCTCATACTGCAAAGCGCAGTTTTATCCCTATCGTTCGCTCATGAATGCCGCACTTCATTTAACGAGTGAGTATCCACTGGAAATTGATACGTTTATCGCATGGTTGCGTGAACATGGGCTTGTGGATATGAAGCGACAAGATGCCATGACCGTCTTACGTCACTGCGCCGCCAATGATGTTGCTGACATCCCTAAACTTGACTACAAAACACCCATGACGATGTTTTTAAGGAATACCACCTATTATGCGAATTTAACGCCATTTAAACATGATTGTGATGGGCTGCCTCAAATTGAACATCAACTTCAATATGTATATCGTAACGCGTTAACTGAGTACAGGCTGGTTGCGGAATTGGCTCATTTTTCAAGATGTCTTTTTTCGTTGCTGACTGAAGAAACGTTGTTAATAGAACAAGCCCCATTGATCTCGTATATGCATGAACATGCACTATATTTGCCAGATCAAGATTTTTCTTTTTATAAAACACATGCTCAGTTTTCAGGACTCTATGCCTTGGTTTGTCAGTCCATCTGTATGGCAAATATCACCCATGAACAAATTGATAAATATTTACCGATCATTGCACATTATTACGATCTTGAAAGCGACGTAGCCACACGCAATAAACCCATTCTGCGCATCTTGTTGGTTCTTATTTTTTCAATCGAATTAAAGTTTGAAATGCGTGAGGTGTATCTATCTCCGAAGAATCTTAAGGAACAGTTGAGAAGCTTATTTATAAGACGAGCGTACAGTAAAGAAAAGCGTGACGCTTGGTCATTTCCAAGCCATCTCGATGAAAAAACATTTTATGATTTTTTATCCAGGTATTTTAAAATCACGACCGTTTATTATCCGGAGTCTCCCGTTAGCTATTATTATTTTAAATGGATGTATGATGCATTTAATTTTTATGTTTCATCCGTACCTTATTGGACGCGTGTTTTTGCGGATGAATCAGCGTCTGCTCCACTTGGAGCATGAGCGTGTATGTTATCAATGCCTATGAAATAGTCGATGTTTGTTCAGAAAGTTATTTTTTGAGCTGCTCGCTGGGGGCTAAAATCTCCTCCGATACATTGACACACATTTTAATGGCGTTGAAAGCTCAAGAAAAACGTGAAATTAGTGAAAAAAAATTGACTGACATCGCGCTACTTTATGAGGTTGATATTGAAACGCTTAAACAGATGCTCATCTCAAAACTTCATGTTCTAAAGCCCTTGTTACCCAGAAAAATGCCATTTATTTATTTAAATTCGGATGATGAGTTGGTTGAAAAATTGATATACGATACATTGTTAACGGACTATAATGTGCAGTGTTGCTCAAAGGATTTTTTAGATTTTCAAACGCCTTCGCTGGTTATTTATTACCGTCAGAATTACTCAGATCCTGATTTTAAACGCGTTCATCAGGCGTTGTTGGATGATGTTTATTTAATCACATGCGGTGTTATTCATCATCAACTGGTGATCGATAATATGTATTTTAATCACAGCGGATTACCCACTCATTTTTCTAATTTACATGACGTGTGCAAAAATGATAGCTTAGCGTTTTATCGTAAGTTATTTGAAGGTCAAATAGAGCTATTTCCAATGTTGTCCTTAAGTCCTTGCCAACGCGGTTACATTGCTTATTCTATTTACCAATTTATGGCGAGATTTGTTAAATTTGAGGGCCAACCCACACCGCATGATGCTATCAATTGGCGTTGGCATGTCGATTTATTAACATTTGGGCTTCAAAAAGAGGTGGCCATTTTGGAGCCGCAAGAGCGATAAGGACAGCTTGTGACCACGGAGAAATCGTTGTTAGATCTAAAGGGATCTATCGATGTGGATGTGTATAACGATATTTTAAAAATGCATGCAAAAGAGGCCTTAACCTTTATCCCTTTTGGCAACATGTGCTTGAGCCCTGTTAATCCCGAAACCATTGCTTCGATAGCTGCGATTGAGAGCACTTTCCCATCTGAGGGCCTTAAAAAGACCGTCATACCTTGTGTGTCGTCAAAGGGTGTATTGAATGAACGACAGCCCTCACTACGCCAGTTTTCAAAAAAAATGATTGATTTTTCAGACATCCAGACCTTATTAATCAACGCTTTTTCACCGAATCATTTAGGACATAGACCCTATCCGTCCGCAGGGGCGCTGTACCCAATTGAGCCGATTTTGTTTATCTTTAAAGAGCGCGTTTATCACGATAAACCTTTTGAGTCGGGTTGCTATCATTTCAAGCCTGTCAGTCAGACGTTAGATTTAATCAAAAAAATGGAGATGAAGCCTACGATCAACCGATTGTTTCATGGTCTTATTGAAGAGGATGCGCCGCCAAATCTGTGTATTTTGTATGTGGTGCATATCGGGAAAAGTATTTTTAAATACCGATATCGTGGTTATCGTCATGCTTTAATGGAAGTGGGCTCGATGTACCAGCAGGTGACGATGGTTTCTCAATCGTTAGGATTAGGTGGTACCGTTTGGTCAGGGTTTAATGATTATCAGCTGATGCATGAATTAGGCCTCAATCGTCGCATGTTCTTGCCGCTGACCATGCAGTTTTTGGGTTATCGCGAGTTGATAAAATAGACCTTGAGCTTGTAATAACTGATGATAGGAACCTTGCTCAGTGATTCGCCCCTTGTGTAACACCATGATATTATCGGCGTATTGAATGGTCGACAGTCTATGGGCGATTAATATACAGGTGATGGGTAAGCCTCTAATGACTTTTGCAATATGATGTTGTGTCGTCGGGTCAAGAGAGTTGGTCGCTTCGTCTAATAACAATAATCGGGGTTTGCCGACTAATGCCCTTGCAATCAGTATCAATTGTTTTTGTCCTCCAGAGAGCACATTAAGATGTTGTGAAACTAGGGTGTGCATTTTCATGGGTAACGCGCTAATAAACGCTTTTAAGCCCACTAAATCTGCCACATGCCAAGCGTCCTCTTCTGTCATGTCTGCACATCCATCGATAATGTTAGTTAATAGTGTGCCTGTCATGAGCTTACTATCTTGAAAAACAACGCCGATTTGTTGCCTTAATTCCGATATATTGAAGTGTTGTATGGCGGTGTCGTCGAATAAAATGTCTCCTTGTTGATGAGAGTAAAATCCAAGCAATAATTTTAATACAGTTGATTTCCCAGCGCCTGACAATCCGACGATAGCGAGGTGTTCTCCTTTTGCGACAGAGCAGGTGAGCCCATCCAGAATCAGTCGTTTTGAGTGAGGATAACTAAATTGGATGTTGTTCATGGAAATAGCCCCTGTTATGCCAGCAGGGGAGGGTGTTGTTTTGCTTGGAGGGGGGGTATGTTCGGGGTGTGTTTTCAAAATGGGTTTTAAGCGACGAAAAGCACAAATCGTGAAGGCGAGTTCATTCAATTGCATAGAAAAAGAAACTACCCCACACATAAATTGGATGAATGCAGCATAAAAAATGATGGTGTACTCTAGTGGCAATTGATTATGTTTCCAGTGTGTAGCCAAGAAAAAAACGATCATTAAAGTCAAGAGTAAAATAGTGTTGGTGATCGTAAATCGCCATATCCCAAGGCGATAGATGTGAGATAATTTTTGTCGCGTATCGCTATATAATTTTGCCCACTGAGCTTCTGCAAATACATCGCTGCAAAATACTTTAATTCTGCTCATTCCACTGTTCATATTGAACGTAAAGGCAGCAGTCCCGCCTGAGTTGCCCATATATTTTTCAATGTGCGGTAATTGTTTTTTTATATTCATGATAGAAAAAACCAGATAGACGCTGACAATCGCTAAAGTGATTAAGGTGAGTTGCCAGGCAAAATAGAGCATGGTTAAAAAGCTGATGGTAGAGAATGTAAATGAAAGTAAAACGCCAATTTGATGTTGTCCGCTTAATCGCGCCAAGGGTTCAATCATGAGTACACGATGACACAAATCACCCGTCGCATATTGTTCAAAAAACGACACGGGAAGGCTGAATAAATGTTTCATAATGATTGATTGCACATGATAAATGATGGATACCTCAAATGTTGCAAAAATAAGGGTTCGAATGATGCTAAATATACCTACAGTGACACTAATAGCAGTTAAGAAAAGAATAAATTGGGATATTGTAGGTAAGTCGGTGTAAGCGAGATGATGCGCGATGATGTGCCCGATCGAGATGGTGAGTAGGGCGCTTAACCCTGCAATGATGAAATAAACGACCATCATGGTTGCAAAAGTAGATGCATTATCGATGAAGACCTGGCGTAGGATGGTTCGAACACCGAGTGCATCGCTGGCGCTCTGGATGGTTTCAGGTGACTCTGAAGCGGTTGATGTGTGATGCTTTCCTTTGATAGCGTGTGTTAATAAGGTTTGTGTTTGCTGTTGTGTTGTGTTGCGTAATGCATTAAGTTCGGCATAACGTTTGCGTTGAGCGTCTGTAGAGGAATTCATAAATAACCTTAAAGTTGAAATACACGCGGATCAGTCCCCTCTCCCGCGCACGAAACCCATGTAAGACGCCTATGTTGAACGCGGGGGAGGGTTAGGGCCTAGGGTATGCACACATCTTTAGTTTTACTCCGATCCGCCCCCTCTCCCGCGCCATGATCCCTTATGGAGATTGGATCTTGAGCGCGGGGGAGGGTTGGGGAGGGGGTTCACGAGATTACCCCCTCCCCAACCCTCCCCCGCGAAGGACATCAATATACTGTTCAAACCTCTAGCGCGGTAGAGGGGGTATTCGAGCGTAAAAAAAATCAGGGACGTGACCTAATTACCCCGATTTTCTTAAAAACTCAATATACTGCTCACTATTTTTAGTCATCAAAGATTGATGCGATCCTGAGTCAATGATTTGACCATTTTCCATGATATGAATAATATCTGCGTCAATGATGGTATTAAATCGATGTGCGATAATCATCAATGTTTTGTGACTGGCACGAATATTTTTATCGATTTGATATTCAATTAACGTATCTAATGAACTCATAGCCTCATCAAGAATAAGTATTTTAGGATTTGTTAACAGTGATCTGGCAATTTCAAGGCGCTGGCGTTGTCCCCCACTTAAATTGCTAGCGCCTTCCATTAATTGATATTGAAGTCCATCGGGTGTTTGCAATAATTCATCAATGCAGGCTGTTTGCATGGCCTGCATGAGCTCAGCATGTGTATAATGAGGTGTCCATAAGCTTAAATTGTCCTCAAGGGTTCCTTTGAAAAAAAATTGCTCTTGATTAACTAAGCCGATGAGTTGAGCTCGCTCTTCTGCGCTGAGTTTTGAGATAGACACGCCATCAATCAAAATGTTTCCAGACCACGGTTGATAAAGGCCGCTGATGAGCTTTGCTAAGGTACTTTTGCCGCTACCAGAAGCACCAATGATTGCCACTCGAGCATGAGGTTCGATCACCATAGATAGATTCTGCAGGATAGGTCCTTCATGACGACTATAGCCGAAGGTGAGATCAATGATCTCAATTTTCCCTTTACAAGCTGGGGTCGTATATAATAGGGGATGACGTGCGGGGGGAGTCGTTACCTCTGAAGCTTGATTTAAGACATCTGAGATATGGTTATAATCAACTTGTATGACTTGAAACTGACTTGCAAAATTAATAAATTGTAAAAATAGCACGTTGAATGTTAATAATAATCCATTGAATGCAATAAACTCACCCATTGAAAGCGCATGGGTGTTGAGTTGTAGGGTTCCAATCGCGAGCAGAACGATGTTGCTGATGGCTAAAACGAAGGCGGTGCTGGTCGAGAGTAGTCCGTTGAGAAAGGATAGCCGTTTATAGGTATTTAAGTAGGTTGTTAATGTATATTGCCATTGAGAAAAAGGATTATATTTACTATTCATCGATTTTAGTTGAGCCATCATGGCTACATAATTCAAAGTGGCAGATGTTAAATGAGAGAGCTCTTGTTTTGATTGCGAGGTTAAATGTGCACGCCGCTCTTTCATTAAATAAAAACAGATGATATTGAGTATCACCATCGCACAAGCAACTTCACTCAGTCTTACATCACAATAAAACATGAAACCGAGGTAGACCATCATTTGAATGGCGCTTGTAAATGCGCTGAATAGGGGGCCAACTAATGCTTCGGTGAATCGATCACTCGATTGCAAACACTGATTCAGTGTGCCTGCTTTTCGATGTGTAAAAAAATACACAGGCATGGACATGATGATTTTTATGAGCTTGAATATTTGTATTGTGGCTATTTTACATTCAAGGCTACGTAAGATTTTCCGCTGTAGGTAGGTCAATGCAAATTGAATGCAAAGAACGCAGCCCATCATTAAAAAAACAGAAGACAGACTATCTATTTGATGCGCAATAAGATAATTATCAATATAAAAACGACTAAAAAAGGGAATGATTAAATTGGGCAATGCAAGAAAAAGGGCTGCAAGTGTTAGAAACACTATCGCTGCATGATTGTCTTTGAAGAGGTGTAGACAGTAAGTGATACAGGTTTGATCTACATTACATTTTTTAAAATGTTCGGTGGGCTCGAATTGAAGGCTAACACCTGAAAAACATTGATGAAACAGGTCTTGTGTGATTTGACAGCGGCCAATGCTCGGGTTATTGATATAAACCTTGTCGCCTTTAACCCCCTCTAAGACCACGAAATGCTTGTTTTGCCAAAATATAATGAGTGGGTAAGCGTGTTTTATGACGTCTTGCGATGACTCAGCTGAGCGGATCGTTGCTTTTATTCCATAATGGTTTGCGACGTTTGCAAGTGTATGAATACTTGTCCCGCTGCGTGATACACCGCATTGTTTTCTTAATGCATGCATGGGAACAGTGCAGCCGTAATAGCGCAAAATAATGCCAAGAGCGACTGCGCCACAGTCGGATTGTTCCATTTGGAGTAAATGCGCCGTCTTGACTCGAGGAGAACTCAATTGATGAGGCCTTTTATCAAAAAGGTTAAGCAGATACTGCGCTGACTCCAATTGAGACTGCTGCGACCGTCGTGCTTTCACCGCCAACTGCAAAGATTTCTTCGACCTCAAGCTTTGTCATGGAAGGGGCACTGTAAGATTCACCGTTGCCATTGAGCTCAGATGTATCAAGAGATTCTTTTGCTTGTGAACATTTATTTAAAAATGTTTTTGTAATATCGTCCATGAGTTACTCCAAATATAGGCATCAGCGTTGGGTATATTCTGCTATTTTTTTTAATGAATATCAAGCGGTTGCGTTCCCAATCTACAGACACTCTGGAAAATAAGCATGATTGGTATGCGCTTGTCTATCATACACTAACCCGGGTACAAGCACGTGAACCACCGGAATTTGAATATCTTTTTGGGTGTGTTCATAGACAATCACTTGTTCATGGCCTGCTTGGTTTAATCGTTTAAGTAAGCTTTCAATGCAAAGCGTAAAATCTTCAGGAACTTGAGTTTCAATGAAAGGATGCAATATTTTTGAGGAGGTGATTTTGCGGTCTAGTTGATTGGGGCTGGTGATTTGATGCCAGCTATTTTGTAAGGCTTGATAGACAGATGGATAACAATCATCGCGGGTTCCTGCGACAAACGTAAGACGGGCCTGGATGGCCTCAGTGATGGCTCTTGATAAAGCGACCACGCTGGATAAATGGCAACCCGCACCGCTAAAACTACCTAGTGCATGAATCCCTGTTGAATCAGAGACCACCGCTGTATAGACAGGCACGCCCATTTTATGGGTGACTTCCGTCATTTCTAATTGAACGTCGCTCGCCTTTAGTTGTTCAAGAATTGTTTTCAAATGAGGGGCGGTAATGGTTGATGCATCAATGTGTCGTTTATGTTTGGGATGCCATTCTGAAAGGGCCCAATTATCCCGTTCGATAACTTCATAAAGACCATGGCAAACGGCTTCTTCATAGGTGTTCCCTGAGGCAAGCCCATTACTCGAACAACCATAAAAAAAGTTATAGTTATCAAATTTTCGATGCAATATCTCTGTATTTAAGTCAATTAAGCATTTAGGGAAATAGATGTCTTGTCCGCTATTTAATTCAATACCTTTTAACCAAGCAAAATTGACATCTTCAAAGACGTGTCCATGGAGCTGAAAACCATCGCTCAGTTGTAGTTTTTCTAGGTTGAAGAGATTTTTTTTCCCTTTAAGATCACGGTACGTGCCGACAACGTCTGCTTTGGGAATTCGCTCAGCATGCCAGCCCTCGATCGATTCCATCACGGCAGAAATTTTTGCTAAATCATGGGTAACGCCTTTACCCTGAGAAGTAGTGACTAATTTCGACAAAGGGCGTATAGCGACGTAAGTTGGAATGTTAATATTGTCAAGCCCTGTAATATTTGCAACGCGAGAAATACCAAACGTAGGCCATATTAAGGGTTCCAGCTTTGCCCATGTTTGTTTAGGATCAACTGCTCGATAGGTTCCACCAAGATCGTACATGATTAATTCAGCCTTTAGTGAACCAAGAAAAAGATTGATGAAGACATTATATTTATTTAACATGGAAAATCAATGAGGGACCAGGAAACTCACGATGTATCCGAGCCGCGACCGTTAGGGAGCGGAAGTTTTAAAAGTTCCGCTCCCTAACGGTCGCGGCTCGGATGCTGATTATAATTTGGGCATATATGTTGAATTTGGGCGGTACTTATCGAGCAGTTGATCCTAAGCAAACATTGGAAAAAATTGAGCCACTTTTATGGAAAGAATTTGGGATTACACGCATTGCCAACATTACGCATCTTGATCATGTCGGTATTCCCACTTACGTGGCAATCAGGCCACAAGCCAAATTGTTAACGACCGCTCAAGGTAAGGGCATTAGTGATGATTTAGCTAAAATTTCTGCCATGATGGAGTCGATTGAAGGCTGGCACTGTGAACATATGGCAGAACCTGCCTTGTTTGGCGCTTATCGAACACTCAAACATAATTATCCTTTGTGTGAGCTACATCCTTCAATGAATCATGGGCCTTTTGAATGGGTTGATATTGAGACGCTTGAAATACCTTGGGCGAAAGGAACCGAGTTAATCACAGGGGAGACCCTTTATTTTCCGTATACCATGATTAATGTTAATACCGCTTATTATCGCCCTGGTTACCGATATTTTCCACCGAGAACCAATGGGCTTGCATCCGGAAATACTTATGAGGAAGCGATATGTCATGCACTTTATGAAATGATTGAGCGCGAAACTGAAGCAGAAAATGCGCTCTTTATGAAAAGCCCGCAAATTGATTTGACGACCATCCAATCTCCACATCTCGTGACCCTATTGGAAAAAATAGCACAAAGCAGAGTAGCATTAGAAGTTTGGCCTATGAATAATGATTTTGAGATTCCTTGTTATGCCGCAATTGTTTATGATTGGGATGATGTTCGCGGTGTCGGGATGCAGTTTGGATCGGGGGCACATTTTTCAAGTGTGGTTGCTTTATCTCGTGCAATAACCGAGGCAGTTCAAGGACGCGCGACCATGATTTCTGGATCAAGAGATGATCACTTTCCTCGTCTTTATCAAAAAAATAAAACAAATATGCCCTATCTTGTGAATGCATTTAATGCCGCCCGACAACATCAACTTGATTTTACAGAAACACCCGCTTCAACTGATTTTAAAATCTGCTTGCAGGATTTATTACAGGTTTTGAAACGAAAAGGATACCAGCAAGTGATATGTTATAACCATACTCGCGATGAATTCGATATTCCTGTTGTCCATCTGGTTGTTCCGGGCTTTCGTTATATCCATGGGACTTGTTTTTCTTGCCCTGTTTCGACGTAATTGGGAGTTCGGACATGAAATGTGATACACATGTTTATTTAGGCCCGACGCTCAATCTTCAAGAGGCTAAAAAACATCTACATCAAGCGTATTATCATCCGCCAGTTAAATGTGGCGATCTCATCCGTGTTTTTCGATTAAAACCCAAGCGAATTGTTATCATCGATGGCATTTATGAAAGAACGCCAGCGGTTTGGCATAAAGAAATCATGCTGGGTCTTGATAATGGGATTGAGATATATGGTGCAGCGAGCATGGGTGCGCTTCGGGCGGCAGAGTTATCTCCTTTTGGGATGATTGGCGTGGGGCAAGTTTTTCAAGATTTTTTAAATAAAACACTGAATGACGACGACGAAGTTGCTGTATTGCACCAAAACCAAGAACGTGATTACGCGCCTCTGAATGATGCTATGGTTAATATTAGAGCAACGCTTGAGCTCGCCTATCAACAAGGGGTTATTTCGATAGCAACAAAACTGTATTTAATTGCAGAGTGTAAGCGTCAATTTTACCCTCATCGCTCATTAGAAAAATCAATTTTACAGTTTGAGAAACAAAACCCAAATGAGGGTAACGCATTGTCTGGATGGCTATCAAGCACGGGATTAGTTGATATTAAGAAGCAAGATGCTCAACTTGTTTTGGCTCATGTGCAAGTAAAATTAGGTGCTGTTGACGGCGTTTATAGTAAAGATAAACACGCCCTAAATTCAGTGATGCCAGTGACCAAATTTATTGCCTCACTGGTGGATGATGCAGAGATCGAACTCTTTGACTTTCAAGCAGCATGGCTGCCTGAACAAGAAAAAAAATTACAAGCATTATCCCAAGAGAATAATGCTGGTTTTCAGTTGGTCAAGATCCTTGCCGCACTGATCAAAATCTTATTTTCAATGGCAGGTTCTGCGACACCGCCCTTAGATCAAGCTATGCTGCTGGAGTATATCAGCGCGCATAAATTGTATTCACCCGAAAGCGATTTTAGCGGTATTCTAAAAGACTCAAAATTTTCAGGTTTATATGCGCTGATTTGTCAACTCATTTGCCAAGGATCGATGAACCCTACGATGGTCAGCGCTTATGTGCCGGTTGCCGCTTTTTATTTTCAACTCGACTTTAAACAGATGTCATCTCATCAACATCGATTATTGCGGATTATCGTTGTTTTTATCAGTGCAGCGCATACTCAATTAGAGGATAAGCGCTTAAAAATAAAATCAAAAGTGCTGGCTGATCATTTACGCGATTTGCGATTATGGCCTCGATTGAAGCAGTATAATGCAGCGAATCCAACCTGCATGATTGACCCCTATACACTCATGCAATTTATTGCATTATATATGCAAGTTTCTTATGTTTATCAAGGGACAAGAGATATTATCAATGGCGCCCCACAGACGCCCACCTATTTTAATTGGCTTTATGATGCGTTTGATTTTTATCAATTAATCCTCAATAGCTCCGTTAATAGTTCCGTCAGCAGCTCCGTCATGACGGAGATGGACCTTTAATGTATACGTATTCCGCATATCAATTCACCTTTTCTAGCGAACTGTTTTTGCCAGAACTATGTTCAGTTGATGATTCGATAGTAACAGAACAACCTCTTATCTCCCTGGTTTATGGTCATGCTCGTCGAGACAGTGTCACCAACGCCTGTATTGAAAGTTTATACTACAGCCTCCATCCTGAGGCGTGCTGGTTTGAAATTCCAAATATCACCCGTTTTTTGATTCAACAGGGCCGACACATTATCGTAGAACCATGCCCTGGCGTTGATGAAGAGAGTGTGCGTCTATTTTTATATACGATCTGTATCCCCCTCGTGTTGATATACCATAACTTTTTTTTGCTGCATGGTGGAGCTATCGATTGGGGCGGGCAGGGCGTGGCATTTTTAGCTGATTTTGGTCAAGGAAAATCGACGATACTAGCCTCCTTTTTAAAACGAGCCGACTGTTTTTTAAGCGATGATATGTGTGTTTTGACTCCGAAAGGGGAAATCGTACCTGGTTTTGCGTACATTCAGTTGCAGGAAGATGCGATAAGACAATTAGATATTGATCCAACCGAGCTCAAATTGACAAGACCTGCGGTACAAAAATGGTTTGTCCCGGTTAAGCTTGCTTCTGACTCACAGCCTGTTTTACTCAAAACGATCTATATGCTCAATCCAACCCATCGATTGGATGTTCAACTGACCCCTTTGCTTGGTCTAAGAAAAGTACAGTATTTAAAAAAATATATCTATCAACCCTTATTTGTAAAAGGTTTGGGTAAAGATCTAGCCTATTTTCACCACTGTGCGGTGATAGCTTCACGTACAACCGCCATCTACGTGGAGAGGCCAAAGCAAGGTTTTTCTTGGCATGAATTTGCTCATATAATCGAACAGGATATGCTTGAATGTCTGTAACTCAACAAGGTATTTTCTGGTTAGCGTCTTATCCTAAATCTGGGAACACCTGGTTTAGAATCGTTCTTTCAAATGCACTCAATCCATCCCAGCAAGCATTCAATATCAATCAAATCAACGTGACGCGCAATGCATCGAGTCGAGCGTTGTTTGTCGAAGCTTTAGGATTTAACAGCTATCTACTTTCCGAAGATGAATTATTAGCATTAAGACCCATTGTGTACCAATGGTATAGCCAGCAAAATACGCAAATTCAATATTTTAAAATTCATGATGCTTATATTTACATCAAGGAACACATACCGCTTGTTCCCGTTGAGGGCAGTTTAGGTGCACTTTACTTTATCCGTAACCCACTTGATGTTGCTATTTCCTTTGCACACCACTGTCATATTTCTATTGATCAAAGTATCGATCTGATGTGTTACAAAAACGCCAAGATTTTGGGTAACATCGAATTTATTGGCCCGCACCTAGAGCAACATCTTTTGTCATGGTCACAGCATGTTGAGAGCTGGACGATAACGAATAACGCTATCCCTGTGATGTGTATTCGTTATGAAGATATGCATCTTTCTCCATTTGACACCTTTAAAAAAGCGCTGAAATTTTTAAATATTGATCTTTCAGAGGACGCTCTTTTAACCGCAATCAATCACGCCCGCTTTGAAAACTTACAACAGCTTGAAGCACAACAAGGGTTTTGCGAAAAGTCATTTGCTCAAAAAAAGTTTTTTAGAAAGGGTATGATTGGAGACTGGGAGCAAACGCTCAATCCGCTTCAAATCAAAAAAATAATTGAGCATCATAAAGATCTGATGGTTGCGCATGGCTATTTAGATGAGCATCTAACGCCTATTCGATCGGAGAAAAGTGAATGCAAGGTCTAACGTTAACAACGCCTCTTGTGAAAAAACCTCAGGTGACTCAGATCTGGGTTGATCAAGAATTGATTATCATGGACGCAACAAGCCAAACTTATTTTAGCTTCAATGTGATGGGTGCAAAAATTTGGTTTTTGTTTAATATTGGAGCGACATCGATCATGGATGTCGCCCAATACTTACAGAAAGAATACCTTCTTGAAGAACAAAAAAGCATTCAGGATGCACAACAATTTATTGAGCTCTTGCTCGCTAATCATATACTCCAATCATTCCCCTCTCCCGCGCGAGAAAGCCTGATAAAACTCATATGCTGAACGCGGGGGAGGGTTAGGGAGGGGGTAGAACGTGATTGGGTTTTACCCCCTCCCCAACCCTCCCCCGCGAAGAGCTTCATCATGCTGTTCAAACTTCTAGCGCGGGAGAGGGGGTATTCGAGCGTTTCATCATGCGAAATGGTAACGAAGGCCGAGTAAAAGCGTACTCAGTGATGGGTTTCTAATATTGATAACCCCGCTATCATTAATCGTCGTAGGAGGAAGATCTACGGCTGTAGAGACGATATTTCCTGAAATAGTTGAGCCAAATGCATACATGTAGGAGAATGTCAGTGATAAATTCTCACAGAAGTTATAAGCAGTCCCTACCTTGAGCTCAGGTAAAATTTGTGTTTGCGTAGAGTGTCCTCTTGTAGCTCCTGCGAATACACCGCCAGGGAATCGCAAGCCATTATCTCTTTCCATGGTAGAAAGTAAGGATTGTGCCATAAATCCAAAATCGCCAAAGACATCGATATATTGCATATGATACGTTCCGCCGGCTAAGATATCATACCCTGTGATGTTGACTGAGGCATTCACGCCAGCAGCAGGATTTTTTAGGGATGTACTACCATAAAAGCCGCCACCGACCTCAGCATTTAAGCTGAATTTCTCGGTATAGGGCCTATCGAGTCCGACGGATAATCTTCCCCCCCAACCATTTTTACTCACAGAAGGTGCGCTTCCATTGATAGTAAATCCGTTAACCGTATTCCAAGTATAAGTGCCTTCACCTGCAAGATAAGGTGTAGACCCCATGGCTGTAGAAACCGGTCCCATGGCACCCGCGTGGAGCGTTAAACTAGATAGTCCTAATAACCCGGTCATTAGTAATTTTTTCATCCGAAATCCCTAGATTTTTTGAATTAGGAATAAAACTTATCATGTTTTTTATTTAAAGTAAAATCAGCTGTTTTGGCCTAAAAATCAGAGGGTTGAGCCAAAAAACTCATCGACAAGATCAACGATTTACTCTAAGCTTTCTAAGCCATAAATCACGGAGACTTGTCATGGCACAAGTGAACATTCATCCCTCATTGGTACGGTTTACCAATCATCAACATCAACTTGAGTTGTCAATAGACAAAGCCGCGGCTGTTGTTTCGGTGCTTTGTGAGCATTTTCCCTTGCTTAAATCCAGTATTCTTAGCGTAGAGGGTGTGTTGACGCCTTATGTGAATATTTACATCAATGGAAAAAATTTAAATCAATGTATCCCTCATCTTTCTTTAACGCCTGATGATCAAATTGATGTGGTCACCGCCTTGGTTGGAGGATAATCATGCTTCCTATGCTCGATCAATCTGAATTGCATCGCTATGACCGTCATTTTCCCGTCATTGGCCTTGAAGGGCAACGACTACTCAAGCATGCCAAGATTCTGTGTGTTGGTGCAGGAGGGTTGGGCTCTCCAGCATTACAATACCTTGCCGCAGCGGGTATTGGGACATTAGGCATCATGGATGCAGATCAAATTGAACTCAGCAATCTACAACGACAAATTTTATTTCATGAACAGGATGTTGGCCGTTATAAAGCAGAGGTGATTGCTGAGCGATTATCTGCGCTTAATCATCATGTGTCTGTGCAGGTTTATGTTGAATTTTTATCAATGGCGAATGCGCAGGATAGAATCGAAGCTTACGATGTAGTCTTAGATGCAACAGATAATTATCAGGCAAGATACCTCCTCAATGAGGTTTGTCGGATGTTAAAAAAACCATTGATTTCAGCAAGCATTTACCAGTTTGATGCACAAATCAGTGTATTTAATTATAAAAACGGCCCTTGTTATCAGTGTTTGTATCCAGAGCCACCGCCAGCTACGCTGACACCTAACTGCGCTGTCGGTGGGGTGTTAGGTGTTTTACCGGGTGTTGCAGGAACCCTTCAGGCCAACGAGGCCATTAAAGTGATATTGGGTTTAGGCCAGGTGCTATCGGGGACCTTACTCAGCCTAGATTTGTTAACCCTGCGATTTAATCAATTTGAAATTGTTAAGCAAGATTGTTTGAATCATCCTGTAGTGACATTCGATGCTTCTTGCGCATCTAGTTGTTCTAGCCAATCTAGTGGGTTTGAAACGATTCGTGTAGCGGAACTGAAGCAAATGCTCGCGAGGAATGAAAAGATTCAGCTCATCGATGTTCGTGAGTCTTATGAGCGAGAGATTGCTCATATGGGTGGAGAGCATATTCCTTTAGGGTTATTTGAAGCCCACATTGAAAAATTAGATAGAGTGATACCGATTGTGGTGTATTGTAAATCAGGCGGACGTAGCGCTAAAGCTTGCCAGATGCTAGTTGATGCAGGGTTTAAACACCTGAGTAACTTAGAGGGTGGCATGTTGGAATGGATGAGTGCTCATGAAGCGTAATAAAATGTTAATGACAGGCGCTTTTGCGCCCAGCGAAAGAGCGAATCTATACCTTAGATTTTGGTCCCGACGTCTGATGTACTAATTGTTGTTGTAGTAACTTTAAATTTATCGCGCTCAATTCATAGTGTTTAGGTGGGAGTGTAGGAGACCCGTTTTGTACCTCATCTTGATTTGCTAATTTTTCAGCAATCATGGCAGTTGAAGCGGATAGAGGCGGCGTTTTATAACCAACCGTAGTTTGGCTAACGACCGAATCCCGTTCTTTATTTAGCATCTAGTCACCTTTTGTGCTCGAGGTGTTAATATATTAATCCAATTGTATCATTAGTGGCGCGGATTGTAAACAACAAAGCCCAGTCACAACAAAGCCCAGTCAATCAGCCTTGAGTATAGAGTCATTTGGGCGCCATAGTCGGCACCCTTAAGTATGGCGCAAAGTAATCGCTATCAAAAAAAGTTTTAACAAGCTGATGTTCAGGCCGAGCGCCATGCTCAAACAAGAGCGCCTTCATTTGAGCAAACCCAAATAGCGTTGCGATAGATAATGCTGAACGATTTTCAGTTTTAAATGCATGAATATTGATGCCGCCTTGAATGAGTATGCTTGCAATTTTTAGGCGGTTATTGCGCTCTATTTGATCCGATTTATCATAAATAACACAGCATTTCGTCAGAGCGTTCAGGCTATGTTGGTCATCTTCTGCTTGAAGATTAGCGCGTTCTGCAATCAAAAACTGAACGATCTTGAGACATCCATGTTGCGCAGCAATACAAATGAGTGGCACCATAGAAACTATCCCAAAATGGTAGTATTCCAATTTTGCATCAACGGATAATTGCGTTTCTCTCAATAATTGTTGCAACTTTTCTGGCATATCTTGTTGAATGCAGCGCTCTACTCTTTTTTGAAGATGTATTTTTTGTTGTCTATCAAGTTTGTCTTGATATAATCTCTTGATGTCTTGATAGCCATGCTCAATCTCATTCAATTCACAACTTTTCTCTAATTTATTGAAAATATCTAATAAAAACTGGGTGGCAGTGACATACCCTTGATCTGACACATAATGGAGTTGATAAAAATGAGACAACAGCTGATATCGTGAATCTGTAGAAAAGACATGATAACTAAACAAAAACTCTATTTTTCTATCTGCATCTGTACTTTCTTTTCGTAAAAGTTGAGTAAGTATTTCGATATACAGAGGAAGTTGTTTTATGATGTGTTGTTTATGATGACTTAACCGTTGGTCAAGGCTGGCAACTGCCACCTGATCTTGTTCTGCGGCTTGCTTTAATACTGTTTCTAAAAGTGGACTGTCCCATCGATGAATGCGGGACATATCTGCATTTAAGTCATCTAGATTAGAAAATGGCATAAGATGGCCCCGTTAATTGACTTATATTTATACAAATATAAAAATAGTCATCCTAAATGACTCATCTGTTTTTTGCAAGTCAGCTATCCAAAAAAATTATATTTTGGGTATATCACTGTTGTCTTGAGAGCGAGTCGCTCAAATTTTTCATCGTTTGAACCACTGTAGGACGACGAAAAAAGCCGATATCAGAGGAAACCCCCGGAATGGGTAGTGCGATAGTCCAAAGCGTGTATCCCAACCCCATTAACATAAGCGAATTAAAAACACTGCGATGGGTATCTAACCCCGGATGTTTGACCAGTGCCTTTAATTTATTTTGCACTGATAGAATGAGCGAGTTGACCCCTTGTTGTAAAAGTGTGCTTGTTTGTGTGTCAATTATATTGACGATATGCATTGTTATTTCCGTTAGTGCGGCTTTTAATATCTCTTCTTTATGGGTCTCGTTATCTGACACTAACCGTATGATTTCATTTTGTATGGGTTGGATGATGTTGCTTTGTAAAAATATAATCTGTTGATGCGTGAGTATCGTTTTGATATCTTGCATTTTTTGTAAGGCTTGAGCTAGCGGCAGCTCAGTTTGAGTGAGGGTTAAATAACTTAAATAGGGAATGGATTTTTTGTCTAAGGCTTGAAAATCTATGGGTGTGAGGATGTCTTGATCAAATAAGATAAACCAAGGCAACTGCTCAGCAGTTAACGTGAATGGCGCTTGCTGCAAATCGAGGGTTTTGGTAAAAACAGCGCTGTTTAAGTAGTGCGCGAAGCGGCGGACGATGACGAAGTGCTCAGCGGTTAATTGGCTCAAGACGTTGAGGCTTAACCGATGATTCAGTAAGAGCGCGTTGATGTCAGTAAGTAAGGACGGCTCATTTGGTGGTGAAACGCGTTGCAAATGAGTGGTGACAATGTTCCCTGTAATGCGGTCTCCAAAAAACGAGTGGATGGTTTCTATTGAGCATGCTGCTTGAGGATGAATAAAATAATCAGTTAAGCATGCGAGTGCGAGAGACTCTGTCTCCGGTGAAGCCAAGAGCGCAAGAAGTTTATCTTTTGACGCTTGATGGTTTACAAGCGTTAATTTCAACAACCAAGTGATTAAAACTTTTTTTGCTTCAAGATGATTGCGCGGTTGAATATAAGTGTTCATCAATTTGCTGAGGATTGTATTTGACAGTTCATTGATTCGAATAGCGCCAAGAATCTTCGCTTGAAACTCCTGAATGGTCTCGATAACGTTTGCATCGTCCGCTCGCATCAACGTTGAATTTGCTAACTGGTGTAGTTCACTCAGCAATGAATCAACGACCTGCTCCGGGGTCAATTGGAAAGATTGGATGCTTATCGTAGGCTGACTAGCGACGGTCTCGACTGTTCTTTGCAATGCTTTGGCAGTGTAAAGTTCAACACCCAATTGATGGCGTTGTATGACGGGTAAAATGCTATCACCATGTGCTAATGCAAAAGCGTTTAATGCTTCTCCACAAATGTTTTTGTGATTTTTTTGTATAGCATACACAGCGAGCTCGTGAAAGATTAAACTAAGTCGATTGAGTGAGGCTTCGTCTTGCGCAGAATGCGCTAAAATCTTGCTATAGATGTCATGATTTTGATAGGCATACTTCTGTTTCTCAATAGTTATCAGCGTGCAAAGGGCCACACAAGTGTCTTGAGACAGGTGTCTTGCTAAAAGCGTTAGTGTTTTGTTATTAATTCCACAGCCTTCTAATAAACATAATATGCGTAGCAAACTTTGATTTGGGTCTAGAGGCTGTTGACTGGTTAAGTGAGTACGCAATGCTTCAAAAGCGCTAATTTTATGTTGATAAAGCGGCGAGTCTACGACAGTTAAGTAGCTGCTAAAGTAGGAAAGCGGGTAGCGTTGTTGAAATGTCTTTTTAAATGCCGCCACAATGCGAGTAAACGTCTCCTGTTGGATTGAATACTGAGAGGGATCGTTAAACAGCGTCATCAGTTGATGTAGTCCAACATCTTGAAATACGTTCTTTTTCGATGCATCAAGCTCAACATCACGAAAATGCGGTAACATTTTTGTAACACAATAATTCTGGGTAAAAAAAGATGAGGTCAAGCTGAGGTGCTCGCCAGATAAATGACGCGTTGCCCAATCATGATGAGTGGAGAGTCTCGCCAAAATTTTTAATTTGTCCGGAGAACCCATGTTTTCTGATAAGATTTCTAAAATCAAATCAGAATGATTGATTTGATACAAACGCAACAGGCTTTCAACACGGTCATGCTCATTAGACAAAAGCTGCTTATTGAAAGCGGAGCGCCATCTGTTACGTTGTGCGGGACTCAGAAGCTTATCAGAATAAGGCGTGGTGACAGCTTGTTCTAAAAAGTGATGTTGAACGTCAAAATCTTGGGTTTCGATAAAAAACAAATCAGCGAAAAACCCTGTGATTTTAATGGTTTCGAAAAAGGCAGTCGAAGGTATCTCAGGGTTTTTATTAGGATCATCACCGCAGTGCGTGAGGTAGTTTTTATAAAACGAGCTAAATGCTTGATAGGTGACTAGAAATAGATTCGGTAATTCTGCGAAACTCGCCACATCTTGATCTGAAAAACGAGCAACAGCCGCAGACTGAGCCATTTTGTTGAGCAGGACAGGATTTGTAGCAAGTTGGCTAGCAAATGAAGGCTGTTGGAGTAAGGCTAGTAATAGAAGGGGGGTGTTGGTTAGAACCTGCGTAGCCTGATGCAACGATTCTTGCAGATAACGCGTGATAAATAAGTTGCAATGGTCTGGTTGATCTGCATCTTCAAAGCTATGATGAAGAACGTAGTGATAATAGCTTTGCAGTACAGAAGGAGAAATCGGCATGGGCACTAAGTGTGGGAGAAGTTCGACGAACATACGGAACTCTTCATAACTCAGGCAGTTGGCAAAACGTTTGATTGACTCAATATCATTAAAAATAGATGTGGCCAATTCATGACAGTCAGTGGATCCAATGAGCCCGGAGATCAGTTGCTCTCTATCGTCTCTTGTCAGTGTTTTAAAAAAATCAGCAGGTTTGTTAAGCACAAATAAGGTTAAAAAATTAATTACAAAAGAATGCATGCCGGGAGGCATTTCTTTAGCATCTATACGAGCATCAATGTAAATGCGCAAAGCATCCATACCCAGCAGTGTCACAATTTCTGGCATGAGCTCGCTTAAATCGTCGCGCTCGGTTAACCATGTGCTTAATTGTAGTTTTCTCATGTTCTCTGTTGAGCTGACTTGTCGATAATTTTCGACGATGTCACGACGGCGGTCAGGGTGTTTCTTTAAAAGAAAAAGAATCTCAAAAGTGCGTATGTTAGCTGCATGTCGGTTGAAGAGGATGGATATTATAGGATAAAAATCCTGACTTAAAATAAACAATGGTGATTGTGGGAGGGCTTCTAAAAAGTGCCGATAAACTTGCGCAAACAAGAGGAAGAGCTCTCTATTTTGCACACAGGCGCCTACAAATTCAGTGGTGTTGATGCCATAGTTACTTGAGCTGACGTTGATTTGATTCAGAAGATATTGAATGATATTTTTTTCATCCTGGTTTAATAAAAAATCAGGGTGATCGTGTTGATGCTTTAAAATAATGAAGATCAGTTTGAATTGCTCTTGAAGGGAAAGCCGTTCGCGTGTAGGGGCATGACTTAATAAAGCTTTTGCAAACGCAGGTTTTTGCGCGGCAAAAGATAAAATTAAATCACTGCTGGCACGCGAGTTCATTATTAATTGAGTTAAATCGACGCCAGTAGTTGTTTTCAGCGTTAATGCACGCGAATGATGTTCAGCAGGTAAGGGAGGAAGCGTTCCTATTTCGACAAATAAATGCGTATTATGAATAGCTAGAGACGGATTTTCTAAAAGTGTACGATCAAACTTTGCACGCTCTGCTGGGTTGATTAATAGCGTGTAAGCTTCTTTAACTTGAGTAAAGTTTTTTTGCGCATCTGGATTTCCTGGATTTTTATCTGGATGGGTTTTAAGCGAGCGGGCTTTGTAAGCACAGGATATCTCTGTCGTGGTATAAGGCTGGTTTGAGTTGCTCTTTCCTGTAGGATTGAGGTCTAAAAGAGCGTAAGGATTTGTCTGCATCATGCGTTCCAAAAAAAACTTTGGATAAATTATAATCAAGTAAAAAGGGGTTGTCTACACTATGGTGACCTTTCGGCAAGGCTGTGTGACAAGGTTAGCATGATTTTGTAGAGTACAACCTTCTTAAATACCGGAGGTTTACTGCATGAACGATCTAACTTTGGCGTCAGTAGAAGAAGCATTTCAACAGTGGCGTGCTGGGC
>JAPLRL010000084.1 GCA_026399205.1 Gammaproteobacteria bacterium | reverse complement strand
CGAAGGGGCCTCATTGCCGGCCCCTTCACCCCGCTAGGGTATTTATAGAGGATATTTATGTTAACAATGTCTCTGTTCGGTAACATGATTTATGAGGCAACGAAAAGTCGTTCGGTAACATTTACTTTTGATGCAACAGGTTGGGCCTTGGCCCAACCTACGGTTAAGATAATAACTATTCCATATCCGGACGATAATCACCTAAGCTCGCCAATGCATTTAACTTCGCGCGTTTCAGCAATGCGGCTTGCGCTGCAGGGATATTTTTTTCCTGTCCACCCCAAGCTTTTAAACAATCATCTTGTAAAGCGCGGCCATACGAAAAGCTTAAATTCCAGGGTTGAACTTCGCCTGAATTCAAGGCTTGTAAATGCATGGTGGCTTGTTGTGAAGATTGTCCGCCTGAAAGAAAATTAATCGTGGGAACTGCGGCAGGCACATGATTACGAAAAATATTTAAGGTCAGTTCAACAATGTCTTCAGCAGGACTAAAAGGCTTAGCTGACTTACCGGAAGTCACCATACTGGGTTTGAGCACGATGAACTCTAACTCAACTTGATGCAGATAAAGGGCAACAAACAGCTCGTGTAAAACCATGGCACAAACGCCTGCGCACACTTCAATCTCGTGATCGCCGTCGATTAATACCTCAGGCTCAACAATAGGCACAATTCCTGCTGCTTGACAGATAGAGGCATAACGCGCGAGTTGCTCTGCCCCTGTTTTAATGGCCACTAAGCTTGGCGCATGTGCACTAATGGCGTATACATTGCGCCATTTTGCAAACGTCGCCCCTTTTTCTTTATATAATTGCAATCTTTCAGCAAGCCCATCTAAGCCTTGGGTCACTTGCTCACCTTCTGAATTAACGAGTGGCACTAGCCCTTTATCGACTTTAATGCCGGATAAAATACCTTTTTTAGCCAAAATTTCTGGAATGAACTGACCGTCTGCGTTTTTATGCGAAAACGTTTCTTCAAATAAAATCGTACCGCAAATATATTTTTCTAAGTCTGGGGTGGTTGCGAGTAACAGTCGATAATCTCGACGATTTTCCTCGGTGTTCTCAACCCCAATTGAGTCGAAGCGTTTACCAATTGTTGTCACGCTTTCATCAGCAGCCAAAATTCCCTTGCCTTCTTGAGCAAGAACCTCAATGGTTGAAGATAATACTTCGTAAGTCATAAGTTTATTCCTTATTATTAAAATCAATATTTGTTGGGCCAAGGCCCAACCTACTCGCGCCTTAACGCGATAAATATTTTTCCCTAATCACCCGCGACACGTGAAACCCCTGCTGGGTCAATGACGCAAAGACCTCATCAATCATATTGGGGTTCCCACACAGGTAAACAACATCTTGATTTGGATCAAGCACCAATTCTGAAAGACCTTGTTGAACATGTCCAACACGCTCTTCTGGCGCTAATTTTCCATCACTATGGCGCGATAAGCAACCCAAATATGTTACCTGCGCACTTTGACGCGACCAATCCATGAATTCATCTGCATACAAAAGCTCCACTCGTGTTCTCGCACCTTGTACCAACACGACCTCTAAGGTGGCATCAAGCGCGAGTTTTTGCTCCAGTTGAGGCCGCATCGCGCGATAAGGCGTGACACCCGTGCCTGTTCCAACAAAAATATAGCGTTTAGGTAGCGGTTCTTTGAGCACTAACCGTCCATAAGGACCTGACATTTTTAAGAAAGCACCAGGCTGTAAATTAAATAAAAACTGAGATCCAACGCCATTATCCACATAACTTGCAGCAAACTCAATTTGCCCAGAAGCCGTTGGCGGATTCGCGATACTATAACTGCGTTTATAGGCTTTACCTTCAACCTCAAAATGAAAGGTCACAAACTGCCCAGGCAAAAAAGAAAACGGTGCAGCATCTTCACTCACCAGCACAAACTGCTTCACCTGGGGCGCGATTTCCCAGGATTTTTCTAGGCGCATTGTTAATTCGACCATTCTTGTCTTTATCAAAAGAAAAAAACAAGTATATACAAAACTTGGATTTTTACATCAGTGCTCATATACTGGATTGAAGAATTTATCGGAGTCAACCCAAGGCATGACTGATCTCACCACCATGTTCATTAACTTGAGTCGCTCACTCGTGAGCGTGATCACGGGCCTTAAAGGTGTTTCTTACCTCCTTGGACTCTTATTTTTCTATCTCGCACTCGACAAATTACGCGCAATGTCCGCGCAAGGCCAAGGGGGGCATCATCAAATGACCATCCCGCTCTTATACGGATTATCTGGCGCTGCTATGCTTTTTTTGCCACAAACCATCACCGTCTTGACAAATTCGACGTTTGGTTCATCTAGCATCCTCTCCTACGGCACCCCTAACCAACCCATCACGGTTTTAGATGCCACAGTCGTTCTCCTCAAAATGGTCGGATTTATTTGGTTCATCCGCGGTTGTGTCTTAATTGCACATGCAAGTAACCCTGGTGTAAAAGATGGGCCAAAGGGAGCAGCTTTTGCATGCGGTGGGCTTTTAGCCATCAATCTCGACTATTGTATTGCACTCGTCAGAGGTGCGTTCACTAGTTTGCAAGCGTTGCTTGGCGGAGCGCCCAGCCCATAGCTCACGGCCATCCAGGCTACATACTTAACTTAATAGCAGTGAACCCTAAGCTTCGCCTGTCTCGTCCTCCCCCTCTTCACCACAGATTTTCAACTGATTGTTTTTCGCAAATTCAAGAATCGATAAATACACTTCAGGACAAGTTTCTTTGAGTTTAGGATCCAATAACACACATTTATACCCTTCGGTATTCACACTGGGCTGTAGCAATGGAGAATATTGAATGCGCTGATTTTTAAAGCTGGCCATTGAGCCACTCATTCGCTCCGCCCAATCCGCCGGACGAAACGCTTGACCTTGCGGCGTCACACCTTCAATGACAATTTTTTTACCTTTGTCTTTGTCTTTTAAATTGGTCATGAGATATCGATACCAACCAACACATAGGCCACCTGTTCATCAAATTATCCTGGAATACGGTGAATCATGCAACTCTATCTGTAACCGCCAAAGGAATCAGTTCTTTTTAGGGGGGATTACCGGCGAATCGCTATGCGCAGACGGTAATAACTCCTCCTCATGATCATTATTGCCGTCGCTGGTTGGCGATACAAAAAGATTGTCATACCCTGGCTCTTCAGGTTTTGTTTCCTCTAGACTCATCATACTGGTCTCCATGCTACGAGGTACAGTAGACAGTCTGGTCAATGCCGACTGGGTATGGCAAATCGCATCGTTTTGGAACATTTCCTCAGGACTACGCATACAGAAGTTTCTCACAGCAGTCATCGCGCGTGCAAAGATATTTTTGACAAAACCATAGACTTTAGAAATAAACAGCAGCGCTTTGCTTCTTGCACCCACTAACACATCCGCATGTTTAGCGCCGTGCAAATTGAATGTCAACACCTGATATATCCGCCCTAATTGGCTGACCCATGCCGCATTCAATGAAACCTTCCGTGCAATATGAAAATTATCGGAAAACTCATATTTTCCAGTAAATCCAGCAACGATCCCTAATATCGTCGCCTTGATTTGAGCCATGAAATACAGCGCAAAATATAAAACAGGATACACAATGGGTTTCGATACCATGCCTAGCAACGATTTGAAACCATCCATCCGATGTCCTTTGGTGAACATCGCGTTGACGGTCAATATCAAATTAAATAATCCATCCAAGAGCATCATGGGGAGTCGCTTTATCACTTCACTGACTGCCATCAACACCAATTTAATCGGAGTCCATACCAACAGGCTCACTCTAGGTAACATAATCAAGGGGATTTTTAAGCCTTCAGACACGAATTCAGACTGAACCAAGTGATTAAAAGGAGTCATCAAGTATTTAAATACGCTTGCATAAGATTTATTAAAATAAATTGATCCAAAGACCGCACCAATACTCGCCACGAGGGTATTGATAACACCGACAATGGGAACAGCAACACAAGTCATCACGAATCCAAACAACGGAAGCAAGATTTTCCTGACAAAACCCAATGTAATAAATCGAGCCGCACCCAAGACCCCGTCTTTAACCACAAATTGATTAAGCAACGCTTGACGACCATGAGCTTGGCTAATCTTTTTCTTATTTAACAACCGTTGCTGATAGCCCTTCGTAAATATTAGCGGTGGAAAAAGCAGTACAGGAATCAGTGCAACTAAAGCAACCATCAATCCAGCAGCATATTTTCCGAATGACAGGGCAATATTGGCCACATCTTCGATATATCCACCTCGATAACGTCCTGTCATTTTTTTGACCCACTGGTTAAATGTAGGAGAAATCAAAGTGCCGATCACCATGACGATGGGAGCAATGAGGCTCGCAACCAAAACGGTTCCAAGCAGTACACCACCAATCGCTCTTGCCAACCAGCCCCCAAAAGAAGGTTGATGAGGCGCGGGCAATCCCAGTTTCTCTAAAAACTCGGGCGATCCGCCAAACGCTTGGAAAATCACATCGTGTTGTTTTTCAATCAGTTGATAATCACTTTTAACCTCATCGCTCAGCTGATAGCCAACCAATAACTCATTAAATTTCTGCAGATCGCGCTGATACAGATTGTACAGTCTAAGAATGAGCACTAATGAGTTTTTTTGTTCTTCTGATGCCTTTTTTTCTTCTGGGGACGTGTTTATTAATTGTTTACATAACTCGTAATTTTCATCAAAAATAATTCCGCCGGCTTTAAGTGCCAACACTAAGATAACGCCTGAGACCAATTCATCGGCTAAAGAATCATAAAACCCCAACTCTCTAGCAAGCGATAACGGCTCATGAATCGCGGCAGAGACTGTTGTTTCTCCTATGTCTGCAAAGAGTTTTTGCATGGCAGACAGCCCAACCTCCAGTCCATAAGCTGCACCGAGTACTAAGCCAATAATAAATATCTTGTATATGACGCTTTTTGCATAAGTAGAGGTGGTTGTTCCCTCAAGTTGATCTGGAAAATTCTCACGCAGCCATATGCTGAGTGCATCTCTATCATCGGTCCCATCGATAGCAACTCCTGCCCCCAAAGACAATAATTGGGGTAAAACAAATCCATTTTTGATGATCACTTCAAATACATTGTAGCGGCCATAAAAATGCCAGGCTTGATTGATGCTTTCAATGACGCCTTGCATTTGCAAAGCCGATACGCCAATCTGCCCATCTACCGTCAATACTTTTGAGAGTGCCAAGGCCACTTGTTTCATCGAAGCTTCTGCAATACCGAGTGATCCTAACCCTGCTGAGACAAACGCAACAGAAGACGTCAAAAATACGCCTGTCGTCACCATCGGATGCTTCGCAGCCAATTCACTTTCAAAATGCTTTGGAAAGGCCGCACATAACGAGCCAAACAAACTAAATAAATCTTTACATTTATGCGTCTTCACAGCATGAGCTGTAAGGGTTTTTTCAGAGGCACCATTTGAATCCAATTTAGCCATCAAGACATTGTTGAGCTGATCCTCGCTGGTGAGCCATTGCTTATTACCTTCAACCTGAGGCTCTTTTGCCTTCCTTTTTTCTGCCAAATTCGCCTCAATAATGGCGTATTTTTTTTGCAAATATTGCGCATCAAGATTGCCGCTATCTGCACCTGTAAGCCCCGTTGCAATACCGGCTCTTAACGCTAAATCGGGTCGCATGGTCGGGAGTGTTTTGGTACAAACCACAACGGGAACCGTAGTCCCTTCACAGCACCATAATTGTTCGTTAGTGGGGCATTCTTCGCTAAACATATGACCTTCTAAAGCATATGAAGCATTCTGGTAAGCCTCAGTCGCACTTTGATTGGAAAATTCAGCCGCACCCATAAGAACACGTTGATAAATCGTGATGTGCTGTTGCACCGCCTGAAACTCATTTAGTGCATCTTGATATATCGTTCTGAGTGATTCATTGGTGATATCTGGATTTTCGTGTTTAAGGGCGACCCATCTGTTTTTTTGCGCTAAAACTGTAGTTTTCAGCTCCTCAAGAAGATCTTGTTTAATCTGATTTTGGTTCGTTTTTAAATGCTCTAATTCAGCTAGATAATGATCATAAATATTATCAATCGTTTGATAACAAGCAGCTTGCGCCATAGCATCATGCGTAAATCGCGTTTGTTCAAATGCCGTCAATGCCATAAAGACATTCAGCGTCATGGCATTACTCAAACGTTCGAGCTCATTATAAAAACGTTTTTCAATGGAAAGAGAGACAGGGTCTTGTAACTGGGAAGACAATTTTGAATGCTGTTCTTCAAGCAATAATAAATTTTGACCAATGGCATTGATGATTTTGTTCGCAGCAATGTTATTATTCGGCAACACACCATGGCAACGAAACACATTGAACTCGCTCAGCGGTCTACCATAAAAAGATTGCGTGTTTCCTGGCTGAAACGTGAGCTTAAAGTGTCCTTCTGGGTATAACGTGTTAATTGCGAAATTTGGCATCAGTTCAATCCATTCTGTATCAAACATATGATAGATTGTACCATTTAAAATCACTGAGGTCAAATTGCCGCCACAATTGCCGCCACAATTGCCGCCACAGTCTTGCCGCCACAGTCTGCCGCCACAGTCTTTTTCAGCCAAGTGCACCAATAGATAAATTCTGCTACAATACACCCCTTTCTGGTAACTACCCAGGTACACGTCATCCTGAGCGCCAGCGAAGGATCCCCCCTAGCTAGCAATGTGCTAATTAGCAGGAGATCCTTCGCTGGCGCTCAGGATGACGTGGGGAGTTACCCTTTCTGATTTATTATGACTAAAAGAGCGCATTGTGCATCATAAAGACCGACGTCCAGGAATTTATTTACTCCCTAACCTTTTCACCACAGCCAGTCTCTTCTGCGCTTTTTATTCAATTGTTGCTTCTATGAATGGCCTGTATGACTCAGCCGCCATTGCGATTTATAGCGGCATGCTCGCAGACATCCTTGATGGGCGAGTGGCGCGATTAACGCAAACCCAAACCTCGTTTGGTGCAGAATATGATAGCCTTTCAGACATGGTCACGTTTGGTCTTGCGCCTTCTTTATTAGCTTACCATGCGTATTTACAACAACTGGGGAAAATTGGTTGGCTGATCGCGTTTATTTATACGGCGTGCGTGGCGTTAAGGCTTGCACGCTTTAACACCCAAGTGGAGATGATTGACAAAAACCATTTTCAAGGACTTGCCTCACCCGCGGCTGCGGCCATCATCGCTTCATTCACCTGGACCTTTCATGAGCTTCCTTCCCACCTCATCATCACGCTGATTTGTGCGTTACTCATGTTAATCAATAGTGTGTTAATGGTCAGCAACATCCGTTACTATAGTTTTAAGCACCTGGATTTTAAGGGGAAGATTCCTTTTCTTTATTTATTATTCATCGTGATTTTATTTGTAGCCATTGCCTCGAATCCGTCGGTGGTGTTGTTAGTCAGCTTTCTTGTTTATGCATGCTCAGGCCCGACACAAACGTTAATGCAACTACACCGCATGGGAAAAATCAGAAAAAAACCAAAATCACCTAAATCGAGACAGGGCCCAACGGAGTAATCCACTTAAGCCCTAATGATTGCGAGGTTGTCTACCACATACAGACCACTGATAGACGAAACGTCCTTCCTTTTCTTCCATGTGTTGGACTGTTGACTTGACCGCTCCAAGCGCTCGCCAATATATTAACAACTGTAAAAATAATGTCAACTATAAGTTAACGCATTGTAAAGTTTAAATTACCGTTTGCTTGTGTGTGTTCTTTTTGGTAGACTAATGATTATATTTTAATCATAAGTCGCACAATAATGTCAGAAAATCAGGTGATCACTGGGTTTCCCGAGCGTCTACGCGAAGCCATGCTTACGGCTGGGCTGCATTCCAATCGCTCTAAATCCGGTGTGTGCATCCAGGATCTTACAAAAATAACCGGATATTCTAGACAAATTTGTCGAAAATACCTGGAAGGAAAGACGATCCCTGAACCGCGTGCGCTTCTCAAATTAGCGCAGGCACTTCAGGTGAATGCCGGCTGGTTGCTATTTGGCGATGGCCCTAAGCAATCATCACCGCATGACATCATCATCAGTAAAACGTTATTACATTATGTACTGACGAGCTCCATGCAAACGACTCACCCCGATGCGCTGATTAACTTGATTCATGAAATTAGTCAGTTACCAGGGGATGAGGCACATTTAAAGCGGATTGTGGATCTTGCGTTTTCAATCTAAAACACGTCATCCCGAGCGCAGCGAGGGATCTCCTGCTACCTGGTGGAGATCCCTCGCTGCGCTCGGGATGACGTACTCTCGTCGAAATGACAGCTTTTCTAATTGATAATCATTTTCAATTACGCTATGATGCCTGTTTCTTAAGCTGACTTAATTAAAAACTATCATGATGCAAACACTACGCAAATTACTAAAAAAAATACCAAAACTTTTACTCATTCTGTTGCTCTCTGTCTTAACCATTGGGGCAAGCATCACCTTAGGGCTGCTCAGTTTCAGTGGAATGTTTCTTCTCTGGCCTATTTTTGGACTCGCCGCCGCTTCGTTTGTGTTGGCGGTTGCTTATGAAGGTGAAATTTATTGGCAAAACTTAAAAGGTGCAGTGCTTTCTTTGTTCACCCCGTCTGGGTTAAAAAAACAGCTTTTTCGCGAGTTTTTGTTTGAACATATTCGGCCCCTGACAGAAGAAGAGAAAGAAGATGAGGGGACAGAAGCAAAGCATGCATGCCATGGTCATGATCACGAACATGAAGAAAGAACGGAGAAGCTACCTGCAGCCCCCAAAGGCACTGCAGCAGAAACCAGACTCCTCGACTATCAAACCTTTATCTCGAAACTCACCGAGCTGGAAAAGCTGCAAACGGTCAAACTCACACAACTTCAAGAAGAAAAAGGCGTACCGGCTCTCGTCACGGACTACATCCAAATGGTTTATCGCCTCAAGATGATTGATGAGCTAAAGCATCACTGGGATCTCCCGAAAGAAGCCCTGAAATATCAAAAATTACTCCAGAAAAAAATGCTGCGTTTTGAATTAGATTTATCAGAAGAACTGCTAAAAATCGATGCTAGCGCCCGCAAAAGAGACACCCAAAAACTACAAGGGGCCGAAAAAGCCAAGGCTGAATTCATTAATTGGGCTCGAGAAAAAATGAAGGGCTCAAACACTGTCAAGGCCACTTACTATCGACGTTATGGTTTATTTACTGCGGCTAAAGTCTTTAGTCTCATGGCCGGCGGATTTATGTTTGTGGGCACTGCCTTTTTATTATTTGATGCCTTCATTTCCATTCCTTTTTTTGAAATCATTCCGTTTACAGCCATGCCGATGTTGATTATGACCTTGGCTGCCGCTGCAGGTGCCGCTTATGCGCTGATCACTTATTACTCTGTTGTGTCTATGATCAATAATCGATTCGCACAAAAATTTGTAAGCACGTATTGGGCCGATTTAAAGAGGGATTGGAAAAACCGTTCTGTGCTTAAGATCATCTGGCGCGCAGTGGCTGCCATCATCCTCTTCGGGCTCGTTGTTGCCTTCACGATTTGTACCATGGGGACCTGGTGGAGTATTGGCCAAAATCTGGCGTTTCTCATCGAAGAAGACTGGCTCTTGACCGGCACCGCTTTTCTGACCCTGTCAACACTCTCGATTAACCTGTTCAACTCACTATGCACGTGGTTTGAGTTCAGAGCAAAACGCATTGAGACCTTTTTTCAAGAGACCTGGAAAGCATACTATGACAGTTGGGGCCCCATTGATCCTAAACATGACGGCGCTGCTTTAAAATCGAACCCCTTTCGCATTCTGCTTAAGATCTTATTGCTTCCGCTGGATCTGCTGTTATTTATTGCCCACATTATTACCATTGGGGTCACGGGCGATCAAATCAAAGGCCTTGACCCATTTGTGTCTGCCGCATTCGGGACCGTCCAAGAAGGGATTGAAGACAGCCATCGTTTATTTTTCGATGACCATCATCATGGAACTGCGTCTATTTCTAAATTACTAGAAAACCATAGCGAGCCCGGCAGCGGACACGAGCACGCGCTTAATCTGCCACGGTTATTTATCAAGCTCGTCTTTGCGCCTATTGTTATTTTCGCGGTGATGTGGGATTGGTATAACTTGGCTAAAACTGAAGAGCATACCTGGCGATCCGCTTTTACCGAGGCTTGTACTCGTCAGCTCAATCTGAAGCGTGCTCTGCCTGAACCGCTACAGGTAGATTGTCAAGCCATTGAGTTTAATCCGTTAACTCAAGATTACGACAATGGCTTGATGACCCGTCCACTTGTTTGCCGTTTATACGCTGACCCACTGCCTGTGATCAATCCGGATTTGGCTAGAGCAAAACGCACGGTCATCTCAGATGTGCGTAAAGACAGAAACCGCTACGCTGAGGTCCTTAAGACAGACTCAAAAGAATCGACGATCATTGACGCCTCTCGACATCTTTTTTGGGAAACGAAATTAGAGCCGACTTATACGCGGCGTAAGTTGGAAAAGGCGCATCAGGCGCTGATGTTTACGGATCGGGATTATCTGAGCCAAAAGGTGGGTTAACTGCTGGTGGATTACGGGCCTGGCGGCCCTAATCCACCGCTTCACTTACTCCCCCACCCCCATCCCAACTAATGTAACCGACTCAACTTTACCCCAATTCTTTTCGTAAAACCCTTTCTCGACATAATGATTAAATGAACTATGAGGCCAATCCGCAGGTGATAAAGCCAATCCATGCTTAACTGGATTGTAATGAATATAATCCATATGCCGCTGCCAATCATATTCATTACGAATACAATGTTCCCAAAACCGACGCTGCCATACCTCTTTCTCCATCCTGTCATTTATAGACGTACTCATCCCCATTGAAAAATAGCGTTTAATCAAACGCCAGCGCACTGAAAAATCCACATCATTTTCTGGCAGTCTCCAAAGACAATGTAAATGGTCAGGTAAAACCACCATGGCTTCCAGGAAAAATGGATATGATTTTTTAACTTTTCTGATTGCTGCTCTCAGGCTTTCTACACGTTCGTTATCAATAAAAATTGGACGCCGTTGGTAGGTTGCTAATGTAAAAAAATAATGTGCGCCTGCTTCGTAATGTCGTTTATATTGACTCATGTTCTGTCCTTCTGCATTTGGTGGATTACGGGCCTGACGGCCCTAATCCACCCTACGATTCTCTTCTTATACTTTCTTCTATATTTGCATTTGGTGGATTACGGGCCTGGCGGCCCTAATCCACCCTACTCATATCATGCAGGGTAGGGTGGATTAGGGCCGCCAGGCCCGTAATCCACCAATCCACGCAGCTACTTCAACAACGCCATCATCCCCTGTAAGTGCGACGAAGCCAACGCTTGTGACTCGACCGGATCGCGTGCTTGCTCCCCAATTCCTAAATACACCAAATGTTCCTCAGGTAATGCATCTAAAAAACGACTGGGTGTTGTTGCTTGTAACGCTCCGGCACGCTTTCTGTGTCTTGCATAGGACAAACTCAATTCACGCTGAGCGCGGGTCATCCCCACATAAAAAAGACGGCGCTCTTCATCTAAAAACACCCCCTCTAAACAGGCATGATGAGGTAACAACTCTTCTTCCATGCCAATCAAATACACATATGGAAACTCTAATCCCTTTGCTGCGTGCAGGGTCAGTAAATTCACTTCATCTTCTGCTTGCTCATGTTGCCTGTCTAGCAAATCAATCAACATCAATTTATTTAAAACCGCACTTAAGTCAGACTCAGACTGCGCTAACCATTGTTTTTCTATCCACGCCATTAAATCCTGAACTGACTCCATTTTTCTTTGCGCTTGTTGTGGCGAATCGGTTTGTTCATACACATAGGCTTCATAACCACTTTCATCTACAATTTCCTTGAGGACCAACGCGATATTTCCTGCTCTTAATCCGGCTTTTTTTTCTTCTATCCAAGACTTAAACGTATTCAAAAGTTGTCTTGGTTTTTCTCCAATCAGCGTGGTCAACGCTAAATGATCGGCGCAGTCATACAAAGAAGCCCCGCGTTCCCCCGCATAAATAGATAGCTTTTCTAGACTCGCCTCACCAATTCCTTTTTTAGGGGTCAACACCGCCCTTAAAAAAGCAGCATCATTTTCAGGTGATCCCAGTAACCTTAAATAAGCAATCATATCTTTCACTTCAACACGCCCGAACCAAGACTGACCGCCACTCAAACGATAAGCAACACCGTAATGCCGCAGCACTTTTTCAATGAGCCTGGCTTGATGATTTCCGCGATACAAAATAGCATATTCTCCAAAGCGTCGACCGAAGCGTAGGCGGTGGCTCATAAGATCAGCCACCACCTGATCCGCTTCATCTTGTTCATCTTGGCAACTGATCACTCGCACAGACTCACCCACGCCTAAATCACTCCACAGCATTTTAGAGAACGCATCGGTCTGATCGGTCATTAACGCGTTTGCAACCGCTAAAATTGTGCGTGTCGAACGATAATTTTGCTCTAATTTAATAAGCTTTAAGGTTGGAAAATCGTGCTGTAATTGTTTGAGGTTTTCGGGTTTAGCACCCCGCCATGCATAAATAGATTGAAAATTATCACCCACCACAGTGAAAGCCCCTCGCTCATTCATCAAGGATTTCACCAGTTCATATTGCGCATCGTTTGAGTCTTGATATTCATCCACTAATAAATAACGAATTTTATTCTGCCACGCGGCCAATACGCTGGGCTCTTGTTTAAACAGCCAAACAGGCAAGCAAATTAAATCATCAAAATCCACTGCATTATAGGCCTGTAATGCATGTTGGTAACCCGTATAAATCACGCCAAATTCACCTTCGGCTGCCACTTGCTTCTTCACTGCATCAGGGCTCAGTAAGGTGTTTTTCCACATAGAAATTTTTTGCTGAATGTCTTGTAAAAACGCCCGATCACGCGCTTGGCTTGCGCTAACTAACCCTGCCAAAATCTGTAAACAATCATCTGCATCAAAAATAGAAAATCCTTTACGCCGCCCAACCAACTGCGCATGGCTTTTTAAAATACGTAGCCCCAGTGTATGAAAGGTCATCACTTTTAAACCGCGGCGCTTTTCTAACGCCAATCGAGCAGACACCCGCTCACGCATTTCTGTTGCCGCTTTATTGGTAAACGTCACTGCACAAATGTGTGCGGGACGATAATCACATTGCTCAATCAAATAAACAATTTTCTCAGTGATGACCCGCGTCTTACCACTGCCTGCGCCTGCCAAAACAAGTAAAGGTCCATCTAAATATTTTACTGCCTCTTTCTGCTCTGGATTTAACATATGACCTCTTTAATTTTACAACACATCCTCTTGTCCCACCACGTCATCCCCTCCAGCACGTCATCCCCTCCAGCACGTCATCCCCTCCAGCACGTCATCCCCTCCAGCACGTCATCCCGAGCGCAGCGAGGGATCTCCTGCTACCTGGTGGAGATCCCTCGCTGCGCTCGGGATGACGTGGTAGGACAGCAAAATGACGCGCTCGAATATGAGAATGATTATCGATTAGAATAGTGTTATAATCTTCGTTATGTTTCACTCTCAATCATACTCATGATACAAACTGCTGAACTTCAACCTGGATACCGGGTGCGATTGTCTCATTTTGGACAAACCCCAACAAGCTATCGACGCCGCTTGCTTGCAATTGGTTTTCGCCCAGGGTTAGAAGTCACGTTTATTCGCGCAGCCCCGCTGGGATGCCCGATTTATTTAAAAGCAGCGGATCAAATTTTTGCCCTTCGAAAAAATGAAGCCCTGCATCTTCATTGGGAAAAATTATGAGTGCCATTTTCTTACTGGGTCATCCCAATAGCGGGAAAACACAGCTATTTAACGCGCTCACCGATAACCATGCAGCGGTTGGTAATTGGTCTGGTGTCACGATTGATGCCCAAACCGCAACGTACCCAAGCCTGCATGACACATGCCAACTGATTGATTTACCGGGCATTTATTCTCTCTATACCGAACCCACCAGCACGGATGAGAAAATTACCTTACATCACCTCAACACCACTCAACCTGCACTCATTCTTCATGTCATCCATGCTTGCCAGCTGGAGCGCCATTTATTTCTCACCAGTGAATTACTTGCACTCCATATTCCCCTCATCGTGGTATTGACCATGAGCGACATTGCAACAAAACGCGGTATCCATATTGACCCTGCCACACTGGCATCGGTGTTAGGATGTCCCGTTTTTGCAATCAACGCCCAAGACCTTAGTGTCCTTGCCCCTTTAAAACAGACCATACAAACACTTCTCAGCCATCCTACGCCACCTGAACCTCCAAAGATTCAACTCCCTACTGAGCTCACCGCACGTTATCAACACCATCTTCAAGCCAATATCGCCTCTGGTGCCCCCATCCATCAAGCAGTCATGACAGCAAACCGCCAGCTTCTCAGCGACCCTAGCAACCCAGACACTGATTTAATCCTGGCTGATGCGCATTATCAATACGCTCACACGATGTGTTTACAAGCACAAACCACCCAACAAGAACGCGCAGAGCGCTGGACCGCCCGACTCGATCGATTTTTCTTACACCGCGTGTTGGGCCTTCCTATTTTTTTCATGATCATGTATGCCCTGTTTTTTTTCGCCATCCACATCGGCGGTCTTTTTCAAGATTTTTTTGATCTCACTACCCAAGCTATCTGTGTGCAGCTCCCAACCCTACTGCTGCAAACCATTCACAGCCCGCCCTGGCTCATCACTTTAATTGCAGAGGGTGCTGGAAAAGGCCTCAACACGACCCTCACGTTCATCCCTGTGTTGGCTGCGATGTATTTCTTTTTATCTTTTTTAGAAAATTCAGGATACATGACGCGAGCGGCCTTTATCATGGACCGGGCCATGCGTGTCTTGGGCTTACCCGGCAAGGCTTTTGTCCCACTGATCATTGGCTTTGGATGTAATGTCCCTGCGATTCTGGCCACACGCACCCTAGAAAAAACCCGCGACCGTACGCTCACCGCACTCATGGCGCCTTTCATGTCTTGTAGCGCAAGACTCACCATTTATACGGTGTTCGTGAGCACATTTTTTCCCTCTCAAGGACAAAATGTCATTTTTGCACTGTATCTACTTGGCATTCTGATTGCCATTCTCACCGGATTTATCCTGCGACGCTCTTTTTTATCTGAAGCCTTATCGCCGCTTATTTTAGAGCTTCCCACTTATCACCCCCCTAACTTCAGGCAGTTACGTGACATCACCTGGTTTCGACTCTGTGCTTTTTTAAAACGCGCAGCCAAGCTGATCGTTCCAACCTGTTTGATGCTCAGTGCCGTTCAACTTATTCAAACACCCTCGTTTTTAACAGGTAACCACCCACAATCGCTCTTATCATATGCGGGGCAACTGCTTTATCCTTTGTTTGCGCCCATGGGGTTAACACCAGATAACTGGCCAGCAGTGGTTGGACTCGTCACCGGATTTCTTGCAAAAGAAGTCGTCATCGGCACCATGAATGCGTTGTATCAACAATTAGGTGATGTCATGCCCCTCGTCACTTGGCAATCTATTTTTCATACCCTTTCCATGGGCGTATCTTCCATTATTGAACACTTCAGCACCCTTTGGCAAAGCCTGTTCCACCCCTTTATGGCTCAAGTCAACTTAAACCAAATTCCAATCCATTTTCACCTGTTTTTACAACACTATTTTCATGACATCCCCAGCGTGTATGCTTATTTAACGTTTATTTTGCTCTACCTCCCCTGCATCTCAACCATGGCAGCCATTAAGCAAGAAACCACGTCCACCCTCATGTGGTTTTCGATGGGGTGGTCTTTTTTTATTGCCTACAGCGTCTCTGTTGCCTTGTACCAACTAATGACATTTCACCAACATCCGCTCACATCCATAGAGTGGCTCTGCGGTATACTCATCGCTTTCTTCGGGTTTGTGATTTACTTACGCGCAACTTCTTTTTCATTTGGAGGCCGCCATGCTATTCCAAGTCCTTGATTACATTAGACATGAAAAGATGGTGAACATTGACCACTTAACGCGCCTCTTTCGCATAGACCGCCAAGCGCTAGAACCCCTGCTATCACGATTAGTCACTAAAAATCTCATTCAAGCACACCGCCCTCAACCGGCCTGTGGATCTGCTTGTGGGGGGTGTGTTGAAACGGGGGCGCTCTATTACACCTTCATCCCAACACACAACGTCATCCCGAGCGCAGCGAGGGATCTCCTGCTACCTGGTGGAGATCCCTCGCCGCGCTCGGGATGACGTGGTTTGTCTAGATGACGTCCGTATAACACATACCCCTCGCCATTTCATTTCAGGACATGTAAACTAAATTATAGTTCCTTTAACAAAGCATGGTTATGGCAACAAAAAAAGCGCCTCCCAAGAAAAAGACTGCTAAAAAGAAAGAATCTTCAGTCGTTCAAGCTGATGAGCAAATCAAAAATGTGGAGCCTGCGCCAACTGAAAGCAACGAGCTTGCCGAGCCCAATGAGCCTGCCGAATACACTGAACCCACCGAAGAAGCCGAACTCTTTGAGCGGATCCAAAAAGAAGATGCCATTCCCATTGCCCAAGCAGTTTACCAACTATGGCAAGGCTGGGGCGATTTTGAGCTCACCGTGCTCCACCCTGTTTTGCCACAATTCGACCCCCCCATCATTCACCACCCCGAACCCATTCCAGATACAACTGAACATGAATTTGTTTACCCCATTCATGATTTTGGTTATCGATTCTTAACCTCTAAACAAGATGACCTCTTTTCCTCAGGAAAATCGATGTGTAAATTGTACTATACCATCGAAAAAATCATTGCCATTCTGGTTGAACGCTTAAGTACTGAAGGCATTGATATAGAAACTGAAGTCCAGGTCGCATTTGGTGGACATGAGTTGCCACAAAGAAAAGGGTTCGAAATCATCATTAACCTCAAAAATAACATGGTCGTCACGAACTTTGATCCAGGATCATGGGGCGAGCGATATCTAAAAGTGGTTAAGAATTTATCTGATCTAGGATACGGTTACCCCTCACAAACCCCTAGAGATATTTATAAACGCGCTTATAATGCTGGCGGTGTGATGAAACCCAAATGATCCACGCGATGCGTGGGGTAATGCGCTGATTTCATTTCGGTCAATCGACTTTTCGTGCGTTCAAACCCAGCCAACATCGGGCCCGCTTGATACAACTGCCCAATGTCAACCGCAGCGGACAAAATAAGCCCACGCCCTCGGTCATACAAAACATCGACCAGATACATTAATAACAACACCGGCACGGTTTCATCCGCATTAAACATCGGGATATTACTCAAGAAAACGACGTTAAAACGATCGGCTAATTCTAAATAATCCAATTGGCACCGTGGAACCTGACAAATCACTTTAAACTCAAACCAAATGGCCGTGTCTCCTCGTCGAACATAGGGAATGTCCCGACGCTGAATGGTGATGCGTCCATTCACCACCGCTTGAGGTTCTAAGGTATCAAAAGCTTTTGAAAGTGTGGTTTCCGCGTCAAAACCGAGTGGGGTCACATAGCGAATAGGTAGCTCATTGCAACCTAGTCGATAATCTTGCAACCCCACCAATTCGACACAGTCACAATAGCGATGGATCAAGGCAATCGCTGGCAAAAATCGTGCGCGATTCACCCCATTCAAATAAAGCTGATCGGGTGGCGTGTTTGAGGTCACAATCAAGGTGATGTTTCGCTTGAACAGTGCTTGTAATAACAACACAAGCACACTTGCCTGTGTGACATCTTGAACAAAAAACTCATCTAAGCACAGCACCTGAACCCGTTTTGCCAACTCTGTAGCAATTCGCTCCACAGGCTCGCGTTGCCCCTGCCTTTGTCGTAACGCCGCATCTATTTGCTGCATGAAAAAATGAAAATGATAGCGCGCTTTTTTTCTCTCAGGTAATGCGTTATAAAACAAATCCATCAAAAAAGTTTTTCCGCCGCCTACAGGCCCATACAGATACAATCCCTTCACTACAGACCAGCGTCTCCAAAAACACCACGGCTGCGAGCGATAGTTTAGAGCCTCAAGCAAAGCTTGCAACTGGACCACAACATTGCGTTGACGCGGATCATGGCGAATGTCGCCTGTTAACACCGCCGCTTGATACTGCTCAAGCAACGTCACAATCCGAGTCCTTCTTCTTGTAGCAATGCAACCAGCTGCTCACGCAATAACAATAGTTTGCCATGAAAAAAATGTCCCGTATCCGTAAAGCGCATCACTCGAATAGGCGGGACACGTGTTGCTGCAAATTCAAACACGCCCTCTGCATCGACCACCTCATCACGCTCGCCTTGAGCAATCACCCATGGACAAGATAACGCCTCGGTATAATCACAGCGCTCAACGGGAGGGGCCACCATGAACAATAACAAAGGCGGCTGTACCAAGGCTGCACGATAGACCACATAAGAGCCAAACGAAAATCCCGCTAAAATCCATTTCGTCATGGGCAGTAACTGCTGCATCTCATTCATAAGGATAAGCATATCCTCACTCTCACCCACCCCATGCGCATGCTGCCCAACCGATTGCCCAACGCCTCTAAAATTAAAACGCACACTGATGATGCCCACTTCACTCAATGCCCGCGCCAACGTGGTCACCACTTTATTTGACATCGTTCCCCCATGTAGAGGATGAGGATGTCCTAGCATGGCAATATGGGCCCCGTCGCAGGATTGCGGCACCATCACGCGCCCTTCTAATATCCCGACTTTTCCCTCAAAAACAAACGGATGATCGCCGGGTATGGATAACAGTGTTTTTTCAAGCATGGGTGTAGGTTTGGTCGGTGATGAATCGTGCCTGAAAGTATATACTTATTTGTAGGGTGGGCAAAGGAGCCAAACTCTAGATCAACCGCTTACTGGGAACTTTTGGGCGACGTACCCACCCTACAAACATCCTACATTCTTTCATTGGGGTCTGCTATACTCCGAACCGTTAACACTTTGTAAGGGACTTGATCCATGTGACAGGTACCGGCTTCCGAAGGAGATCTATAATGAAAAGCCTCGATTTTAAGAAAAAAAAACAAATCAACGAAAAAATCACTGTACTCACTTGTTATGACTACCCGTCTGCAAGAATAGCAGCTGAGTCTCAATTAGACTGCCTGCTGGTTGGAGATAGCCTTGCCATGGTCGTGCATGGCTTTCCCTCTACGATTCACGCCACCATGGACATGATGGTCGCGCATACCGAAGCCGTGTCTCGCGGCTTAGGTCAACAGTTTTTAATCAGCGATATGCCCTTTCTCAGTTTTCGGGAAGGCTTGTCGCAAACGGTGATTAACGTGCAACGACTCATGCAGGCCGGTGCGCATGCCATTAAGTTGGAGGGCGGTGACCCAGATGTTTACCAAACGGTTTCTCATCTGGCACAATTTGGGATTGCGGTCATTGGACACCTTGGCCTCACACCTCAGTCCGTTCATTATTTAGGGGGCTATCGGGTACAAGGTAGACAAGCCGAACAAGCTGCTCAGCTGATTTCACAAGCCATTGAATTGGAAAAAGCAGGGTGTTTAGCAGTAGTGCTTGAGTGTGTGCCCGCGGCCCTTGCCAAACAAATCAGCGAACAATTAACCATCCCGACCATTGGCATCGGATCAGGTATTGATACTGATGGACAAGTGCTGGTGTGGCATGACTTATTGGGTTTACAAACCGAACTTCTCCCTAAATTTGTAAAGCAATATGTGCATTTAAAGCCAGAGTTAGTCAATGCGCTCAACTGCTACCATCAAGACGTACGGACGCATCTTTTCCCCACGCTTGATCACGGCTTTCATTAAGGAGTTGTGCTGATGCAACTGATCGATAACATCAACACATGGCGCGCGCTACGCGCCGCCATCCCCGCCCATCAAACCCTTGGGTTTGTGCCGACCATGGGAAATTTACATCCAGGCCACTTAAGTCTATGCGCTCAAAGTCTTGCAGAAAACACCTTCACCGTGGTGAGTTTATTTATCAATCCCACCCAATTTCAGCATGCAGACGACCTCACCCACTACCCACGCACCATCGAAGCTGATGTGCAACAACTTTCGGACCAAGGCGTGCATTACTGCTTCATGCCGACTGAACCCGCGCTGTACGCAGACCATTATCGATACCGGATTGAAGAAACGGTTGAATCGCTTTCACGAGAAGGCCAATCGCGGCCCGGGCACTATACTGGTGTCTTAACAGTGGTTATGAAATTGTTTCAGTTAATGCAACCTCACCACGCTTATTTTGGTGAAAAAGATTATCAACAATATGAGCTCATCCGCGGTATGGCTGAAGCTTTTTTTATGAATATCACCCTGAGATGTTGTCCAACTATTCGAGAACCCAGCGGACTCCCTTATAGCTCTAGAAACAATCGCTTGAGCGCTAAAGAGCGATACATAGCGGAGGAATTTGCTCGGCTATTTGCGCAGCCTTCATCACTAGACAACATACGCCATGAGCTTGAGCTTGCCGGTATTGAAGTGGATTATCTAGAGACCCACCAAGGACGCCGTTATGCTGCCGTCAAAATTGGCGCCATACGACTCATCGATAATCGCCCTGATCCTTTTTTTCAGAAACAAGAGACCTTATGCGCCAACTAACCATCGCAACCAGAAACAGTCCTCTTGCATTATGGCAAGCCCACTACGTTGCAGCCGCCCTTAAAGAGACATGCCCTCAATATGATATTAAGCTCCTACCCATCGTCACGTCCGGAGACCGCGCCAGTAAAGAAAACTGGGCGCAACATACAGGTAAAGGGCTATTTGTAAAAGAATTAGAAGAAGCCTTGCTAGAGGGACGTGCAGATTTAGCGGTTCACTCCATGAAAGATCTCTTGGCAGTGTTTCCAGAAGGCCTTTGTTTAGCCGCCATTTGTGAACGTGGCAATCCATTTGATGCGTTAATTAGTCCAATTGCCTCAACCATCGACGAGCTCCCACAAGGCGCTAACATTGGCACCGCAAGCCTACGCAGACAAGCGCAATTGCGTGCTTATCGACCCGATCTTCAATTACACCCTTTACGCGGTAATGTACAAACGCGCTTAACTAAATTACACGCCCATGAATTCGACGGCATTATTTTAGCTGCTGCCGGTCTCATTCGTCTTGGCCTTGAAGATATGATAAGTACAGAACTTACCCCGCCCCTCATGCTACCTGCCTGTGGACAAGGCGCTGTTGGTATTGAGTGCCGCCAATCTGATCACGAACTCTTAAATATTCTGTCTAAAATTCATTGCCCCAAAACAGCTGCTTGTGTCAACACTGAACGCCGCGTCAATGCGTTATTAGGCGGACATTGCCATGTCCCCATTGCCATTTTTTGCACTATCCCAACACCCAATACCCTACAACTGAACGCACGCGTACTCAGTCCAGACGGTTCACAATGCATTGAGGCTGAGCACAAGGGATCCATTGAACATGCAGCCGATCTCGCAGATGCCTGTGCGGCTGAATTATTAAAAAAAGGCGCAAAAGCCTTATTGGAAATGCCCGCATGTCCGGCCCCCTAACAGGATGTTGTGTATTAAACACACGCCCAATTCACCAAGCTCAAGCACTCACGGAGTCGATTCAAACCTTAGGCGGTGAGGTCATCTCTTGTCCTGCCCTGGCGATATCGGGGCTCTCCCCTGAATGGAAAAATACACTACCTCCCCTCCACACGTTTGACTTAGCTATTTTTATCAGCGCCAATGCTGTCAGCCATTTTTTTTCAGCCATACCCGCAGCGCACTGGCCCACCACCTTACCGGTCGTCGCGATAGGTCCTGCAACTGCCGCTAAACTCCAGCAACTGTGCATCAACATCGATAGCGTACCTGCGCTTGCAAACAGTGAAACGCTGTTGACCCTACCTAGCTTTGCGCACCTTTCAAACAAGAAAATTTTGATGATCAAGGGTAAAGCCGGACGCGATTTTTTATCCCTCACACTACGACAGCAACAAGCACTGGTCACAGAGGTCGCAGTGTATGAACGCACGATGCCAGATATTCCCACTGATTATTTAGAACAGATCTGGCGTAATGCGCCTATCAATATTATACTCTTTACCAGTGAGCAAGCGATGAAACACCTGTTTATAATGTTTGGGACGGCTGCACATGAGTGGCTGAAAAACACACCATGCTTGGTGATCAGTCAACGACTCGCTCATGCCGCAACTGCGCTGGGTATCAAAACCGTGTTTACCACCCGCCCAGACACCCTCTTAACAGGATTAGTTGCAGCCTATACCTTGAAAAGGAATACACCATGACGGATCAACCCACTAGCGTTCAACAACCCACCAAGAAGCCTTGCTCTATCCTGCCCTTCTTCACCTTGATTTTGGTCCTGATCGCAAGTGCCGCAGCACTCTATGCCTTATTTATTGCCAAAGAAAACACACAAGCCATCATGAGATTATCCTCGTTTACCAAGAAAAAAGTCATCCCCTATTCCGAGTTAACCACCACGCTCGCAACCATCAGTGAAGCACACGCCAGTTTACAAACCCAATTATCAGTGCTCTCCCAGCGAGTCAACACGCAACAACCCGCCTCAAAAAATCATATCTGGGTCGGCGAGCAAGCCAAATATTACCTTGAGTTGGCTGTGGTCGAATCAACAGTCGGCAACAATATTCCTGGTTGTATCACCCTATTGCAGCAAGCAGAAAAATTATTAGAATCGTTATCTGACGAGTCGCTTCGCCCAGTGTTTGTTGCCATTCAACAAACAACACAAGCGCTACAAGCCTTACCCCAGTCCAGTACTGCCAGCACATTGTTACAAATACACCAACTACACAGCCTGCTTAGCAATGCGTTTCCCGCACCCACCCCCACAATGACAACACTACCATCCGATGGTTCAATTCCTTCACTCAAACAAATTCAATCTCTGATTTCTATCAAACATCATCAACCCAACAAACAAGCCGCTATCACATTTCAACAAACACTCTTAAGCGGGCGAATTGATTTAAACTTACAAATCGCTCAAGCAGCACTCCTCCAACACAATACGCAGTTATATCAACTCTCTATACAAGAGGCCATCAAAGAAACACAAGCCTTACCAACCACCGCTGCATCTGTCAAACAACCTATTTTAGATGCATTACACGCCCTAGAAACAACGCAGGCGTTTATACAAAGTCCTTCACTGGAGGCGCCACTTAAAGCCATCAATGACTGGATCGCCCAACAACAATCCGCGCTTCCCAAACCTTAAACGAGGACAACTTGATGCGTCTTCTCTTTTTGCTTGTTTTACTCTTTGCTGCCGTTTTCCTTGGGCTGCAACTGCATAACGACCCGGGTTTTGTGCTCATTTCAACACAAACCTGGACCATTGAAACCCCCTTATGGGTGACGGTGATTTTGCTGATCAGCGCTTTTTTTCTGCTGCATTTTTTTTATTTATTATTACGCTTTGTTTATAAGGCGCCGGCCTCTTTTAGAAACTGGTATCATCGTCATAAGCAATATCAAGCTCAGGCAAAAACCCGCCAAGGACTCATTGAATTCAGTGAGGGGTACTGGCAAGCCGCCCAAACTCATCTGATTGCAGCATTGCCTAATACCGATGTGCCTTTATTTAATTATTTAACCGCCGCGCGCACCGCACAAGAGCTAGGCCAAAACCAAATTAGAGATCATTATTTGCGTGAAGCTCAACATATTGAGCCCAAAGCAAATATTGCGGTTAAACTAACACAAGCCCAGTTGCAAATTAGCTCTGGCCAATGGGAACAAGCGTTAGCCACTTTACAACACCTGCACGATCTTGCCCCCAAACATCCCTATGTCCTCAAGTTACTGGCTCAACTCTATGAAACCGTAAAAGATTGGAGCGCGTTGTTACGCTTACTCCCCTCACTTAAAAAATATAGCTCCCTTTCTGCTCCTCAAATCGAAACCATGCAACAGCGACTCTATTTAGAATCATTTCAAGAACAATGTAAGCAAGCTCAAAGCGTTGACATCATCAAGGCTGCATTTAAAGCGCAACCCAAAGCCTACCAACAAGATCCCATATTTATCATCCCCTACTGCCAATACCTCAGCACACACCAAGACTGGCAGACCGCAAACCAGGTCATCAAACAACAGCTAACTAAGGCGCTCGATGATAGACTCATTTTGCTCTATACCGACTTGCCCACAGAAGAAGACAAATTAACCTTTGCAAAAAGTTTGCTTAAATCCCACCCTCACTCAGCCCCGTTGCATTATTGTCTCGGCCGCTTAAATTTAAATGCCCGACTTTTTGGTCAGGCGAGGTATCATCTTGAGCAAAGTTTATCGATTAATCCACAGCCCTATCTTTATTTTTACCTGGGCGAAACACTAGAAATGTTGGAGTCGCCAAAAGAGGCGGCTGCGATGTATAAACAAGGGCTGCAATCTACTCTGAATAATACGAAACCCCTAACTTAATTTTTTCTCTGCCATTTTTCACGCGCCACACATTTGTATCGCGTAACGAATACACGCATCCACAATATTCCTGCTGATAAAACTGCTCGCGCTTTGCAATCTCATACATCCTGGAAGACCCACCATTTTTACGCCAATTATAGGTCCAATACGTCATACCAGGATAACGCGCAGCGGCTCGTGTCCCTGAGTCATTAATTTGATTCATGTCTTTCCATCTAGAAATCCCCAAAGAACTGCTGAAAAGCGTAAATCCGTGTTCCGCTGCATACAACGCCGTTCGCTCAAAGCGCATATCAAAACAAGCCGTGCAACGCTTTCCTTGTTCTGGCTCCATCTCTAGACCTTTCACGCGCTCAAACCAGTTGTCTTTATCGTAGTCAGCATCAATAAAGGGGATCTGATGCAACTCGGCAAACCGTACATTTTCTTCCTTGCGTTGCATGTATTCTTGAACAGGATGAATATTGGGATTATAAAAAAAGATAGAAAAATCAATTTTTGAGGCCAATAATGCCTCCATGACTTCCCCAGAACAAGGGGCGCAACATGAATGCAGTAATAATCGCGTCTCGCCTTCTGGCAATACCAATTTTTCTCGTTCAACGCACAACATCGGAATTTTTCTCCTTGGGAATGGATATAAAATGTTCTCTATAATAAATCAATTCAGCAATAGATTCTCTAATATCATCTAATGCCAAATGTTTTGATTCTTTTTCTACGCCTTTCATGATGTCAGGTCGCCAGCGCTTGGCTAATTCTTTTAAGGTGCTCACGTCTAAATTTCGATAATGAAAAAACCGCGCTAATTCCGGCATATAACGACACAAAAAACGCCGATCTAGACAAATACTATTGCCGCACATCGGTGATTGACCTTTATCAAGATACTGTGACACAAACCGCAAGGTGAGTTGCTCCGCTTTTTTCTCACTAAAGGAACTCTCTTGTACCCGCTTCACCAAGCCAGACTGGGTGTGATGTTTGTTATTCCAAGTATCCATCTGGTCCAACAGTGCTTGTGGTTGATTGATCGCTAAAACGGGGCCTTCTTCTAAAATCGTTAACTGTGAATCTGTCACAATTGTTGCAATCTCAAGGATCTTATTGTGCTCAGGCTCTAGACCTGTCATTTCTAGATCTATCCATATAAGGTGATCTTTATGTTTCATCATGGTTCCTCGTAAAAAGTTTATATATACTCCGATCAGTCCCCTCTCCCGCGCGAGAAACACTTGTAAAACTCTCATGCTGAGCGCGGGGGAGGGTTAGGGAGGGGGATATAACCAATTTTTCCCCCTCCCCAACCCTCTCCCGCGAGGAACATCAATATACTATTCAAACTTCTAGCGCGGGAGAGGGGGTATTCGAGCATCAAAAACTTTTTAGGCGCTCCCTAATACTTCCCTAATTCTCTCTATCCTCGCCTGAAAAAGCGCTGCTTGAATCTGTTTTCCATCCATCCCGGGCTTCACATACGTCGTCGATGAAATAGACAAACAGGCTTGCAAACACGCCATCCAAAAAGGGCGCTGAGTCTCTGTTTTATCCGGAAACGCGGCAAGCGCATCAGCTTCATACAAATCCAGTAACCGCGAAAATCGATCCCCTTGTCGAAATGCACCACTGCCAACCAAAACATCTAACACCTCTTCGGGTGATAACTCGAGCCCTTGATGCATTTTTAAATGATAACGACATCCCATGATAGCCGTATCACGAAATTCGCTAGGGACCTTCAAGCGCTCACACAAGGCTTGGATGGGCGCTTCACCCAGCGTATCATGTGCCGGATGAGAGGGCCATGAAGCCTTAGGCGTCAATGCTTTACCTAAATCATGCATCATGATAGCAAAAGATAACACCGCATCGGTCTGACGCGTATTGGCAAAATGGAGCATCTGTAACACGTGCACCCCTGTATCAATTTCAGGATGATAAAAAGGGCCTGCAGGGACCCCGAATAACGCATCTATCTCTGGAATCAAGACCCGCAACGCCCCAAAAGCACGTAAGGCTTCAATGAATTGCGCTGGGTGCGGCGTGTGTAAACTGTTCTCCCACTCTCGCCAAACCCGTTCAGGCACTAAATGCGCCAACTCACCATTCTCAACCATCTGATAAACCAACGAAGACGTGTCTTCTGCAATGGTAAACCCCAATGCATGGAAGCGTGCCTTAAACCGCGCCAAACGTAAAACACGGACCGGATCTTCTACAAAAGCGTCGGAAACATGCTTTAACACTTTATTGTTTAAATCTTGCTGTCCGCCATAAAAATCAATGAGCTGCCCGTTATCATCTAACGCCATGGCATTAATGGTTAAGTCCCGTCGTAATAAATCTTCTTGCAAAGTCACACTAGGCGATGCCTCACACGCAAAGCCTCCATAACCCGGCCCTGTTTTACGTTCTTTACGAGCCAGTGCATATTCTTCACGGGTGGTGGGATGCAAAAAAACCGGAAAATCTTTGCCCACTTGTTGAAACCCTTGGTGCAACATCGCTTCAGGCGTACCCCCGACGACCACCCAATCGCGTTCTTTAACAGGCAATCCCAATAACTGATCTCGAACCGCGCCACCGACTAAATACACTTGCATGTGTGACTGCTCGTTGTTTACAAAAACGCAGTATATACCCAATGCACATTAAACTGAAACTTGCACCATCCCATGCTGGATAGCATAAAATCCGAAAACTCATTAGCGTTGAGTATAAACCTTCAGGCGACGTGCCCACCACTGCTCCGAGCTAACCGGTGGGCACGTCGCCCAGGAAGACCAAGTAGGCTGAAATTTCATCGTAAGGCTCCTTTGTCCACCCTACGAACTTGTCGCGGCTCGGTTAAATCGTACGTTGTATATCATTTTTTTCTTGTGCTACACTGCTGATGCTATGAGTAAAAGGAAACTAAGCTTACAACAGCGTACGCGCGTTCAAAAAATTCAATCTGACTGGTTGGAACCCCCTTTAAGTGCAGAGGACACTCAAACTGGTCTCGTCCTGTGTTCCTATGGTAAACGGGCTGAAATTGAAACGCCCAAAGGTCACATCATTCGCTGTATGATTCGCCCTAATTTACCGCGCATTGTTGCAGGCGATCAGGTCATTTGGTCCCCCTCGACCGAGCGTACGGGCGTCATTGTCAGTCACCATCCACGTGAATCTGTACTAGAGCGCTTAGATAAAAATGGTCAGGCAAAACCACTTGCGGCCAACGTCACTCAGCTCATCATCGTGGTTGCGATCATGCCGCCAATGAATTGGACCCTTTTAGATAACTACCTGATTACCGCAGATTATTTAAATCTCAATGCATGTTTGATTTTAAATAAAGCCGACTTACCTTCTGAACCCATACAATCGATGCTCACGACACACTACCTACCGCTAGGATACCCACTTCTCTATACCACCAAACAAGATCCCGCCAGTTTTACTGCATTAGAAACCCAACTCAAAGATCAAACCAGCATTTTTGTTGGACAATCAGGGGTAGGTAAATCGTCTATCATCGCAGCACTCCTGCCCCATGTAGACAATATTCAAACCTCACCCTTATCCTTGGGCAGCGGTCTCGGTAAACATACCACCAGTTATGCGCGTTATTACCACCTGCCTCACGGCGGAGCTCTGATTGACTCACCAGGTGTACGCTCATTCACCCCGCCTTTTCTAGACCCGACTCGTATTGCATACGGTTACCGTGAATTTCGACCCTTTTTAGGGCAATGCCAATTTCGCAATTGTGATCATCTTCAAACAGGTGGTGGATGCGCAATTATCCATGCCGTAGAAACCCAGCAAATCTCTGCGTTTCGCTATCAGCAGTTTACTAAGCTTGTGAGAGGTCAGTAAAAGAGATCTCTATACCTCGGATTGTAGCCTGGATGCAGCGCAGCGAAATCCGGGATCAGTGGCACCGAATTCCCGGATTTCGCTGCGCTGCATCCAGGCTACAATGGCATTACCTTATTGGTGATTCTGGTGGTGATGGTAGCTCGCCCTCAGATTCCCCCTCAGATTCCCCTTCAGATTTGCGTATATCCTGTAATACACCTTTCATCATATTAAATCTTAGTCCCCCCGGTGTATGCTGCGCGCATTCATCGATGTTATGACTTAGACGGGTCATTGCCTCTTGATATTCTGGGCAAGCAATCTTAAATTCTTGATCATATTTTTGATCCATGTCTCTCATCGCTTTTTTAATGTTGTGTAATCCCTCACCTCTGTGTTCAGCATCGCTCATGTGATTAAATTGATCAATGCGATCATTCATTTTATTAATATCTGATCTGAGCTCAGGCAACTTATCAACCAACACCTGTTTATATTGCGCTCGCTCATCTTTTGATTTAATCGCATCAAATGTCTCAACACAAATCGGATTCAGTTGAACCCAGGGCATATGCTCCATTGGAGGAGGGGTGATTCGACATGTTTTTATTTCATCTTCTAATTGCTTCACAAGATTCTTTTCATACGCTGGGCAAAACTGTTTAAAATCATTCAAGTTGGCCTCGTGCTTCACTTCCATACTACTCAGATACATCTGAATAGCCACAATACACTGCCCCCTTTCTTGATCGGTTAGCGCCCGGTTAAATGTGTCAATGAGCTCATTGAGTTGACGAACATCACGACCAACTTCTCTCATAAACAGCGCGAACTGATTCTCTTTATCTTCAGGAACCGTAACAGGCCAGCGCCCAGTAAACTTAAATGGAGCAGGATCAATAGACGTAAGCTGAGGCCTGCTCGTAGGTGACATGCTTGGCGTGATACCCTGAGAAAGTGCATCTGAAGAGTCTTTATTGTTCTCTGTTCGTGCTGGCATGATTTGTCCAAAATAAACCATATCGTATATTAAATATATATCAATGCGTTAATTATGTCAAATTGGTTGATTTTTAATTTTCTGTGTCAACCGTCACTTGAACCAACTCTGCGTCAAATTGCTGTTGTATCGTTTGAAATACCGGGTCGCGCGCCAAAACCTCACGAGCTTCTTTTTGTGTGCTTTCTTGATGGCGTTGTTTACGTTGTGCCGGGGAATCCGTCAGGGCTTCTTTAAATTCTAGCGTAATCTTAATGGGCGTTTGTTGGTGTTTTGTCAATGCGTCTTCTAATTGTTTTTTAATATTGGGCGTAAACATAGAGCGATGAGACAGCAAGACATTGAGGGTCACCATGTTCTGTTTGAGACTGACCCATTCTGCATGCTCTGCCGCATGTAACACGAGCCCAGAAAGATTCAATTGCGCAATCAAGGCTTTCCAGTCAACTTCCTTTTCAACAGGCTCTGGTGAGGGTGAGAGTGAAGGTGAGGGCGGTGCTGCTGGCATGTCCTTCGCTATTGATACCATAGGCTGAGGTGGAGCAACATCCGGGACTACAACAGGCATCGACACTAACGACTCATGTGATAGCGGTGGCTTTTCACTAATTTTCATCGGTTGGAAGGCAAGCAACCGCAACAACTGCATTTCAAAACCCAGCTGTGGAGACGGCGCGAGCATGAAGTCTGCCTGCCCTTTTAGAAGCAGTTGATAAAAAAGCTGTAATGTTTCTGCAGCAAAGTATGTCGCTAACGGTTGCAAAGAAAGCGGGCAGGTGATCCATTGACTATTCGCAGGCAACTGCTGAAAACAAGCCAACTGATGGATAGCATGGAGTAAAGACTCAATCACATGCGCATAATGCCCACCCTCTTGCGCCACTTGATGGCTGAAAGACATGAGAATTTCACCGTCTTGCACCGCTACGGCCTGTAAAATTTGGGCCGCATAATCTTGTTGTGTATAGCCTAAAATCTTTCTCACTAAGACCGCAGTGATCACGCCATCCGCACAAGCCATGACTTGTTCTAAAATACTCAATGCATCGCGCATACTGCCTTGTGCTGCACCTGCAACAAGGTAAAGTGCTTCTGGCTCAGCAGTTAAGGATTCTTGTTGCAAAATCGTTTCAAGATGCGACTGAATCAATGATAACGCTAAGGGTTTTAAATTAAACTGAATACAACGGGACAAAATAGTCGCCGGCATTTTCTGAGGCTCTGTGGTCGCTAATAAAAATTTAACATGCGCAGGGGGTTCTTCCAGCGTTTTGAGTAAGGCATTAAAACTATGCTGAGACAGCATATGGACTTCATCAATCAAATAAATTTTAAAACGCCCGCTGACCGGTGCATATTGTACATTTTCCAGTAATTCGCGAATGTCTTCTACTTTCGTTTTAGATGCGCCATCAATCTCTAATAAATCAACAAAACGGCCCTGTTCTACACTTAAACAAGTCTCACAGACCAAACACGGCGTTGCACTCATGCCTTGTTCGCAGTTCAATGCTTTAGCAAGCAGTCTTGCAATGCTGGTTTTTCCAACCCCACGGGTTCCAGTAAACAGATAGGCATGATGGAGTCTTTGTTGAGTAAGCGCATTCGTCAGGGCTTGTTTAACCATATCTTGCCCCAATAAGGCATCAAACGAACGAGGTCTCCAGTGTCTAGCTAGCGCGATATAAGTCATATGAGAAGATACGTGTATAAAATGGCGGCAGTCCCTTGAGCCCTATCTCGGCGCCCGATAGTTCAGTTACCGCTGCTCCCTTCCGGGCCTGACGGGGTTCACTGGCTATCGTCGCGAGGAAACCCAAGGGACCACCATAGAACCTGGGAGATTAACAGAAAAAATATGAAAATGGTAGCCTGGATGAAGCGAAGCGAAATCCAGGATCAGTGGCACCGAATTCCCGGATTTCGCTTCGCTTCATCCAGGCTACAATGCATCCAGGCTACCATTTTTAACTTCACCCTCACCTTCAGATTCACCCTCAGACTCACTCTCTTCATGCTCCGCCACCACCGAGGCTTGTAATATCGAGTCTTGTCTTAACTGCTGAATATCTTCTTCTGTCATCTGATAATGGTTATTTAAACAGCTAATCAGCACTGCTGCATAAAACAATGGGGTTTCTTCAACTCTGTCTAGAGAAAGATGTGCAGCGACTTTATTCGTATTTAGTAAATCTAAGATCGGTTGAGGCAACTGTGACCGGGTGACTTGACTTAAAATAGCGCCAGTTTGTAAAGGGCCATCCATGCACCTTAACAAACCAATGCGATCTGCAAACAGATTAGTGACACCGTTCACCCCGTCGTCACTCCCCCCAACCTCTTGCGCTAACCGATACATCCCTATCATGATCGATTTTATATCGCACGCGTAAGACGGATCAACAGGCACATACATCGGTGAGCCCACATCAAAAAACGGATACGCGCCTGTCAACTCAGCAGTGACGGTCCCAAAATCACAAAGATGGACCTTCCCTGCTGAATCCACCAACACATTATCAGGTTTAATATCTCGATGTGCATAGCCTGCGGCGTGAAACCTCGCGACTTCTAAACACAAAGCAATAGCGGTTTTCATCTCCTTTGTTATCTGCGTTTGCTTTTCATCTGCGGCCTGTGGAATTGTTTTCGCGTCCTGTCTGATGTGTTTCGCCAAACTTTCACCGAGATGATGCATGCGTTGGTATACTTTGTATTGATAAGATTGTCCCTCAATTCTACGCACATGCAACTCTCCTTTTGCCACGCCAAACTGAAGATTCAATGCAGCCTCTTTCATGGCCGCTGCAAGTGCAGCATCATCTGCAATGATTTGGACTTTAACAACCCCTTGCTCTGCATCAACCTCATCCTCAATGCGCTTGACAGAACCGAACGTGCCTTTACCCACCAACCGATCGGGATTCGACTTTCCTTCAACACGATAAATTGTGCCGTCGCCCTCTTTGATGTAAGAACTAGGTAACTGACTGTCTTTTCTGCTATATTTCATCGAATCTGGATGCTTTTTAAAATAGTCAATTACATCGTCAGGTATCAGGTGGTTAAAAAAGGTCACTGGCGCTTGTACGGTCACGTGTTCATCAGATACTTCCTCATCCGTCACGCTTGTCTCAGTGGCGCTCAGTGTCTCACCCGCCGTACCCGAAAACTCACTCAACGTTGAAGTATTTTCAACAACATCGTACCCCTGTGCACGAAGAAGCCGCATTTGTAACGCAGGATCTTGCCTCAATTGCTCAATCTCTTTTTCTGTCATCTGAAACGATTTATTAACGCAACTGATGAGCATTGCAGCATATAACAAAGGGGTCTCGCAGGATCGTTCTGGAGAAAGATGCACGGCCACTGTCGTTGTATCTAGTAAATCCAATACCGATTTCGGCAACCGCGCACGGGTGGCCTGACTTAAAATGGCGCCACTGTGCAACGAATTGTCAATACTCCTCAACAGCCCAATGCGATCTGCAACCAAGTTACTCATCCCCGTCACTTCGCATCCTTCTCCCCCAACCGCGGCTTGTAACTTCCATACGCCTCTCGCTATCGATAGACGATCATGGCCATAGTGTGGATCAACAGGCATATGGCTCGGCGTCCCTACGTCGAAGGTATAGGGTGAGGTAGGTTGGTTAGTGACCGTCCCAAAATCACAAAGACGCACTCGCCTTGCTGCATTCACTAAAACATTATCGGGTTTAATATCTAAATGCGCAAAGCCTGCGGCGTTAAACCTAGCCACCTCTATACATAAATCAATGGATGTCTGCATTTCTTTTCGTATTTGCGCCTGCAATTCATCTTCAGTCTGCCCTGTTTTTTTCGCATCTTTCTTGATTTGTTTAGCTAAACTTTCGCCCAAATCATACATGCGTTGATACACTTTATACTGATAAGCTCGTCCCTCAACTCTACGCACATGCAATCGACCCTTTGCAACCCCAAATTTAAGATTAAGTGCGGCCTCCTTCATTGCCGCCTCAAGTGCAGCATCGTCCTCAATAATCTGGACTTTAACAACGCCGTGTTCTGCATCATCATCGGCTTCATTTTCGTCTTCAATCCGCTTGACGACACCAAATGTCCCTTTGCCAACGAGGCGATCTGGGTTCGACTTCCCTTCAATGCTATAAATGGTACCATCTGCTTCTTTCATGTAAGAGCAAGATAATTGGCTCTCTTTTCTACTGTATTTGATTTCTGCAGGGTGGCGCTCGAAATAACGGACGACTTCTTCTGGAATATCTGAGTGACCCATGACGCGACCCCGACTGAATTATAATTAATCACATAAGTTAATTATAGACCATGTGTCGGGGTGGAGTCTAGCTGGGGGGATCTTCGCTGGCGCTCAGGATGACGGGTACCTGGGTAGTTACAAAAAAATCACATATTTTAAAGTCAATCCCATGCAAGCCTCACCAGACTGCCTTCTAACTTTGATTCCTTTATCGACTTCAAGATGATATAATGCGCGCCACTATTATATTTGGTAATAATCGAGCAATATATGGACTGGAAGAAATTTAACTTTGAAGATAGCGATTTAACTTATAATAAACTTATTGGACAAGGCTCATATGCTCGCGTATATCGTGGAACGCTAGGCGCACTTATAATTGCAACAAAAGAATTGTTTTTTAAAGCAACAGATTCATTTAATGATGAATCTCCAAAAAATTCGTTTCCTGAGTTTTATATACAGCGCCAATTAACCGAGAAGGCGATGAATAGCGATGAAACAGGGATATTAGAAATATTCGGTTTTTGTATGTTAAAGCTGTCACGTTATGCCATTTTTCCTCATTGTGAATTTTCACTTGATCATGCCATGCCTGTCATTCATAAATTACGGGCAAGTAACGAAAAAAATGCACAGGAACTTTATCAAAAAATCGTACTTGGATTTTTTTTATCGATGCTTAATGCGTTAAAAACACTTTCAAATAACAATATAGTCCATCGCGACATAAAGCCTGCCAACATCCTTTTTTCTCCAAATGAAAATCAAGATGCACTTATGCGATGGTGCTTGTCTGACTTCGGATGCGCTTTTGATTTGACACAAGGGAAGGCTACCGGCACTCATGGCACTCCGAACTATTTTGCGCCAGAGTCACGGAAAGAAACCAGGCACTATGATTTGCATACAAACACATGGGGTTTTGCACATACAATATTTGAAATGTTTAATGCGGAAAATTTGAATCGCATAAGCACTTATTTTCTTCTTGATGGAGAAATTGCACACTATTCAAGTCAAGAGCACTCCAAACAGATTCGAACACTTCTCGGGATAACTTTACCAGAAAAAATATATAGTGAGGAACAAACCTTTAGACATGATGTTAATGAAGCCAAAACTTTTAGCACTTGCATAAATAGTACCGCTAAAAAAATGCATCAAGAAGTTTCAGAATTGCGAGCAAGTTTGCAAGAATTAGAGTTTGCTGCGAAAAAACTTAGCGCTTTATCACCAAGACCCGAAGAAAGCGACCGCTCTCATTTTCTCCATTTAGTACATGATCATTTAACTAAAAAAAACCAACCATCTAGCGATTACCCCTCCCTAGTGTCCGGCAGTGGGAGTCAGCGCCATTCAGTACCCTCCCCAAAAATGGATGCACTAATATCTCCGCAGCAGCCACAAATTGCTGAAGACGCTTTAGATGACTCCCAATTTGACGAAGGGCTTTTTCTAGATCTATTTATGGGCGCACCTATTTTTGGCCAGTCTGGCGTGGACGATACTTCGGATGAGTCTGATATTCGCTCAGTTTATGAAAGCCGTCAACCATTGCCAGGCGTATCTAGCCTTAGCCAAGAAAGTAGGCTTAACGCTGTGATACAAAATGGATTTAGACAGCTAGAAATGAAACATCAAATGTGCGCAGCAACCATGATCGCTGAGGCAGTGCTTATTCCGAGACAGTCAAAACGCCATTTAGACGAATCCAACATCGAAACAGGCGTAAAACTCGTATCACAGTGGCAATTATTTTTAATGAATTTTAAAGGGGATGCGAGCTGGTTATTAGGAGAAAATCCGTCCTCTAACGCAAAATTTCCAGTGAGTCAATTGATTCCAACGGAGTTTCAGCTACAACATCAAAAATGGGTCCATACGATGTTTAGTGGTAAAAAAAATATTGAAAGTAATTGGTACAGTTTTTTTAATGGAATGTTAAAAAGACCCACTCTATTTCTTGCGCAGCCAGCGGCTGCTGATGCCCCCGACGAGCCAGTGAAGACACAACCGGTTTGTATCGACATGCAATTCCAGTCCGCGCCAGATAACAATTCTGCTTTAAGTAGGCATTGGTTGTTTTCTGTTGTATTTAAAAGACCGGATACACCCCCAACAAACGCAAGGGACACTATTAATCCCAATAAAAACGGCCCTACGTTTTTCTCAGGTTTAGGATCTGAGTCGGCACAGCCTCAGCACTTATTCCAACCATTATGATACAACGTCATCCTGGAGAGTTACGGATTAACTTTAAAGCGGAGGGCTAGGAAAAAAGCAGTCGCCCCACCCGTACCCAAGTGCTTCCTGCAGGAATCGCCTGTTGAAAGTCCCCGCTCATCCCCATAGATAAGGTATCTAACTCTAACTGCTCTGTCTGATTCACCTGGTCACACAACGCACGCACATGACAAAACGCCTGATACTGCTCGTCTTGCGATAGATCAGGCTGTAACATCACCATCAACCCTCTCAAACAGAGCGACTTTAGGCTTTTTGCTTTTTTTGCCAACGCGACCAAGTCGTTTTCAGGGACCCCGCGTTTTCCTAGCGCACCTTGCACGTGCACTTGAATACAAATTTGCAAGGGCCGCTCATGTCCTTCACGATGCCTTGCCAAAGCAAGCAATTCTTCTTCTCGACAGACAGAATGAACCCAATCAACATGCTGTGCGATTTTTTTTAATTTATTACGTTGTAAATGACCGATGAAATGCCAGTGAATAGGGCGGGTGGATAGTGCGTGTATTTTTTCCTGTGCCTCTTGCCAATAACTCTCAGCAAAATCGATAACTCCAGCCGCATGTAACGATAAAATCGATTCAATGGACTGGCCTTTGCTGACGGCTAACAAACGCGCTGATAATGGCGGACGTCCAGCTGCTTTTGTAAGCGTCTCGATCTGGTCGCGTAGCTGATTCACGCGCTCTTGAAGAATTAGGTCTTGAATAATCTTGCCTGTTGTCGTTGCCATTCTCGGTCTTTGATGGTTTCTCGTTTGTCGTAGGTTTTTTTCCCTTTAACGACCGCAAGTCTCATTTTAATACAATTTTTCTTCCAATACAGCGACACTGGCACTAAGGTAAATCCAGAGCGTTCCACGCAACCTATCAAATGCGCCAACTCTCGACGCTTCAATAGCAATTTACGAGTGCGCGCGGGATCAGCCATCACGTGTGTAGAGGCAGTGGATAGCGGATCAATTCTTGCCCCTAATAAATACGCTTCTTGGTGTCTTAAAATCACATACGCATCGGAAATATTGACTTTCCCGACGCGCAAGCTTTTCACTTCCCATCCTTGCAACACCAAGCCCGCTTCTAATTCTTCTTCAATGGTATAATCAAACCGGACTTTTTTGTTATAGACTATCTCGCTGGCATCACTCATGTTAACCCACTTGGCTATAGCCTGCATCCACATAAAGCGTATGTGCATTAATCATAGCAGCTTCTGGTAAACAAAGCAGATACACCACATTTGCCACATCTTCAGGAAGCAACGGACGATCACTCAGCGCATGAGCAGCATACCCCGCCAGCAACGCCTCCCGGTTAGGAAAGTGCTTCAGTGCATCGGTATCGACCACCCCAGCAGACACAGTGTTGACCGTGATGCTTTTGGGTGCTAGCTCAATACTTAATGAGCGCACCAAGGCTTCTAATGCGGCTTTAGATGCGCCAATAAAAGCGTAATTGGGAATCGCTCTCGAAGCCCCTAAACTAGATAACGCAATCACCCGCCCCCCCGATCGCATCTGGGGATAAAAAGCGCGCACAAAATGATTTAAGGCCAAGGCATTGGTTTCTAAACACCAACGCCAATGCTTGGTTGACATGGACAATGCGGGCTTTAAAACCCCACTGGCCGCGTTACTCACTAAAATATCTAAGTGAAGAAACCGGGTCATAAACGTTTGATGCAGCTCTTTAACCGAAGATTCATCGGCCACATTCACTTTTAATGCCACTGCCTGTCGCCCTTTTTGCTGAATGACGTCTACCAAGGCATTCGCCTCATCCACGCTATTATAATAGGCAATAGCGATATCTGCGCCCGCATCAGCTAGTTTTAAAGCAGTGGCACGCCCAATTCCGCGTGCCCCGCCCGTAATTAACGCCGTTTTTCCTGCTAATTGACTCATAATGTCTCTAATATCGATAATGATCAGATTTATAAGGCCCACTCACCGGCACCCCAATATATTTCGCTTGTTTGTCTGTCAACGTCGTGAGTTTTGCACCAACGCGATCAAGATGGTAGCGCGCCACTTGCTCATCAAGATGTTTAGGTAACACATACACCTGCGGTTGATAACGTTCTGCATGCTGGAAGAGTTCAATTTGCGCTAACACTTGATTCGAAAAAGAAGCAGACATCACGAAACTCGGATGTCCTGTCGCACACCCTAAATTCACCAAACGCCCTTCTGCCAATAGAATCACTCGTTTACCATCTGCAAAAATAATATGATCCACTTGCGGTTTGATATTTTCCCATCGGCAATTCTTTCTCAAACTTGCCACATCAATCTCAGAATCAAAATGCCCAATATTACATAAAATCGCTTGATTGCGCATGCGTTGCATCTGCTCAAACGTCACCACATCTACATTGCCTGTCGCTGTCACTAAAATATCGACTTGATCAACAATGTCATCTAAGCGAACCACTCGGTATCCTTCCATGGCCGCTTGTAGTGCGCAAATAGGATCAATTTCACTAATCCAAACCGTGGCACCTTGGCCTCTTAGTGCTTGAGCACAGCCTTTGCCCACATCGCCATACCCTAAAATCAACGCGACTTTACCGGCTATCATCACATCGGTAGCCCGTTTAATACCATCTAATAATGATTCTCGACACCCATATAAATTATCAAATTTAGATTTAGTCACTGAATCGTTGACATTAAATGCAGGTATTTTTAAGTTATCTTGTTTTGCCATCTCATAGAGTCGCGCCACACCCGTGGTCGTTTCTTCTGATATACCTTTAATTGCCGGCAACAATGCGGGCATTTTTTCATGCACAAAGACCGTGAGATCTCCGCCATCATCTAAAATCATATTGGGTGTCCAGCCATCAGGACCTTGCACAGTTTGCGCAATACACCACTCATACTCTTCTTCTGTTTCGCCCTTCCAAGCAAAAACGGGCACACCCACTGCTGCCATTGCCGCTGCGGCATGGTCTTGTGTAGAAAACACATTACAAGAAGACCAACGCACCGTCGCACCCAATGCAATGAGCGTTTCAATGAGGACCGCGGTTTGAATCGTCATATGCAAACAACCAACAATCCGCGCGCCTTTTAAAGGCTGCGCCGCACCCAGTGTTTCTCTTAGCGCCATCAAACCTGGCATTTCGGTTTCTGCAATCTGAATTTCTTTGCGTCCCCACTCGGCCAGGGAGAGATCTTTTACTTTGTAATCTTGATTCATGATTTTTCCTTTTTATATCGAATGTATCCGAACCTCGAAATCCGAGCCGCGACCGTTAGGGAGCGGAAATTTTAAAACTTCCGCTCCCTAACGGTCGCGGCTCGGATTTCGAGATTCGGATTTCTATAACTCTTACATCAATTCCTGCAACGCCTTGACCTTATTCAACTGCTCCCAAGGAAACAGATCTCGACCAAAATGCCCATACGTTGCTGTTTGCTTATAAATAGGCCTTAACAACTGCAGTTCATCGATCATGCCTTGAGGTGTTAAATCAAAACATTTTCGAATCAATTCAATAATGTGTTGATGGGGCATTTTCTCAGTTCCGAATGTTTCCACGCTAATTGACGTGGGCTCGCTAATGCCAATCGCATAAGACACCTGAATTTCACATTTATCGGCAACACCCGCTGCCACCAGGTTTTTGGCAACATAACGGGCTGCATACGCAGCTGAGCGATCCACTTTAGAGGGATCTTTCCCAGAAAAACATCCTCCGCCATGTCTTGCCATGCCACCATACGTATCGACAATGATTTTCCGACCAGTTAACCCACAGTCTCCTAATGGGCCACCCACCACAAACCGCCCAGTTGGGTTGATAAAATATCGCGTCTGCGCGTTAATCCACTCAGCAGGTAAAATAGGTTTAAGAATTTCTTCATGCACGCCTTCAATTAAATCAGCCTGAGAAACATCAGGAGAATGCTGCGTTGAAAAGACCACGGTATCAATGCCAACGGGTTTGCCATTTTCATAACGCATGGTTAACTGACACTTCGCATCAGGTCTCAACCAAGATAACGTTTTTTGTTTTCTCACCGCTGCTTGGCGCTCCATCAAACGATGTGCGTATGCAATAGGCGCTGGCATATAAACATCTGTTTCAGTACTGGCATACCCAAACATCAGGCCTTGATCGCCAGCACCTAACAGTTTTGTTTGCTGGTTATCGACCCCTTGCGCGATATCAGGGGATTGTTTACCGATGGCAGACAACACCGCACAAGACGCCCAATCGAATCCCATTTCAGAGCTGTCATACCCAATATCTTTAATCACTTGGCGGGCAATCGCATCAATATCAACCCAAGCTTGAGTGGTAATTTCGCCGCCCACCAAAACCATACCGGTTTTTACTAATGTTTCGCAGGCCACGCGCGCACGCGGATCTTTTGCAATAATGGCGTCAAGGACCCCATCGGAAATTTGGTCAGCAATCTTATCGGGATGTCCTTCTGAAACCGACTCTGACGTAAATAAAGAAACAGGGATCACAACTCACTCCTTATTATTATTTTTCATCTGCATCATTGCAATGAATCTATCAAATAAACACCCTACATCATGAGGCCCTGGGCTCGCTTCGGGGTGCCCTTGAAACCCAAACACGGGTAACTGTTTATGTTTCACACCTTGTAAACTTTGATCAAATAACGATCGATGCGTCACCTCTAAGCAACTCGGCAAGGTGGCCTCATCAATCGCAAATCCGTGGTTTTGGCTGGTAATATAAATCCGTGAGGCATCAGTAACGTCTGCGACTGGATGATTCGCGCCATGATGACCAAATCGCATTTTCAGCGATTTTGCCCCCAAGGCAAGCGATAAAATTTGAAACCCTAAACAAATACCAAAAAGAGGAATGCCCGTATTAAGCAGCTGCTTTGTTGCTTCAATCGCATAATCACAAGCCCCAGGATCGCCAGGACCATTCGATAAAAAAAGACCATCTGGGTTTAATGCCAACACCTCTGCTGCGCTGGTTTTAGCAGGAACCACCGTCACATAACACCCTCTGTCATATAACATTTTTAACATGGTATGTTTAACACCAAAATCATACGCCACAACATGATGTTGCAAAGGAGACCGGGTTATCGCCCACTGTTCTTGCCCGCCTTCCCATACGTATTTAGTTTGACAAGAGACTTGTGAAGCCAATTCCTGCCCGGCCATCCCCTCATAACTGCTTGCCAGACGTCGCGCCGTTTCAATGCCGTTCTCATCCGTCGTGAGACAAGCACCGACCGCCCCCACATCACGTAAATAGAGCGTTAATTGTCGTGTGTCTAACCCTGCAATACCGGGAATCCCATTCGAGGTTAACCACTGCGTTAAACTCGTTTGTGAGCGGTAATGTAGCGCTCCGTTCACCACATCTCTAGCGACCAACCCCGAAGCCCATATTTTGGATGACTCCATGTCTTCGGTATTCCAGCCAGTATTTCCAATATGAGGTGCCGTGAGCATTACGATTTGTTTTGCATAAGAAGGATCGGTGAGTATTTCTTGATACCCCGTCATCGCGGTATGAAAAACCAACTCACCAAGCCCCACCCCCGGCGCACCAATTGAATAGCCTTCAAACAATTGACCATCGGCTAAAACAAGATATGCGCTTTTATGCATGAGCTTTCCTAAAACACTAAAAACTGAGCACTTCGTCGTTCTAGCCAACTACGTCATCCAGCCAACTACGTCATCCCGAGCGCAGCGAGGGATCTCCACCAGGTAGCAGGAGATCCCTCGCTGCGCTCGGGATGACGTAGTGAAGCTGGATGACGTATAAATTACCCTAAAACTTCATGTCCTCAAAAAATTTCTTCACACCCTCAAACCAAGAATTCGCCCGTGGTGAGTGGGTTTTCTTACTACTGTCTAGCGAGGTTTTCAACTTCAGCAATAAATCTTTTTGTTCCTTAGAAAGATTAACAGGCGTCTCAACAGACAACCTGCACATCAAATCGCCAGAGTTTGACCCGCGAATTGATTTTATCCCTTTTCCACGCAAACGTAAAACCTTTCCTGATTGTGTTTCTGCTGGAATTTTTAAAGTGACACGACCTTCGAGTGTCGGAACTTCAACTGATCCGCCCAACGTTGCCGTGGGAAAATCAATGGGCACTTCACAAAACAAGTCTGCACCTTGTCGCTCAAAAATCGCATGTTTTTTTAATGAAACTTGTACATACAAATCACCCGGTGGTCCGCCATGAAACCCGGCCTCACCCTCGCCTTGTAAGCGAACGCGATCGCCGTGATCTACCCCTGCAGGAATTTTCACGGTTAAGGTTTTTGATTTCTTAACTCGCCCTTGTCCCGCACAGCTTGAACAAGGATCTTTAATCGTTTTCCCCTCACCATGACATACATGACACGGTTGTTGAATAGAAAAAAATCCTTGCTGAATACGAACTTGCCCCGCACCATCACAAGTTTCACACGTGACGGGTTTTGAACCCGGCTTTGCGCCACTCCCATGACACAACTCACAAGATTCATGTTTCGGTAGTCGTAATTCAATTTGTTTGCCAAAAGCAACTTCTTCTAGGGTCAAGACCACCTGATATTGTAAATCAGCACCGCTATGGCCACGTGAACCGCCACGCCCTTGACCGCGGCCGCCTGTGAAAATATTTTCAAATAAATCTTCAAAGAAATCACCAAAACCAGCCGCACCGGGGCCGCCACCTTGCATCGATGGATCAACCCCTGCATGACCAAATTGATCATAAGCGCGACGCTTTTTCTCATCAGAGAGCACATCATACGCGCGCTGTACGTCTTTAAACTTATCTTCGGCTGTTGAGTCCCCGGGATTGCGATCCGGGTGATGCTTCATCGCCAGCTTACGATAGGCTTTTTTTATTTCTCCATCGGTCGCATCAGACGACACACCCAGTAACGCATAAAAATCCTGTGGCTGACTCATTATTTCTTCTTCTCTTCATCGTCTTGCACTTCTTCAAACTCTGCATCGACGACTTTCTCATCTTTCTTTTCTGTCGACTCAGCACCAGGCTCGGCATGCGCATCGCCAGGGGCAGCGCCCGCTGTTTCTTGCGCTTTTTTCGCATAAACCCGCTCAGCTAATTTATCAGAAAGCTCATTCAAGGCCGTTACTTTTGCTTGAATTTTTTCTTTATCATTTTCTCTGACGGTTTCTTTCAATTCAGCAATCGCTTGCTCAATGTTTTTCTTTTCATCATCGCTCACGTCACTACCCAAATCGCGCAGGCTCTTTTCACTAGAGTGAATTAATCCATCTGCTTGATTACGTAACTCAGCCAGTTCTTTGAATTTTTTATCTTCTTCTGCGTGGGCTTGTGCATCTTTGACCATGCGCTGAATTTCATCTTCATTTAATCCACTGGACGCTTTAATCACAATAGACTGCGCTTTTCCGGTCGCTTTATCTTTAGCAGACACATTTAAAATACCATTCGCATCAATATCAAAGGTCACTTCAATTTGTGGCACACCACGTGGCGCTGATGGAATATCGCTTAAGTCAAATCGACCCAATGATTTATTTCCAGAGGCCTGCTCACGCTCCCCTTGCAACACATGCACAGTCACCGCTGTTTGATGATCGTCTGCGGTTGAAAACACTTGGTTAGCTTTCGTTGGGATAGTGGTATTTTTCTCGATCAATTTTGTCATAATGCCGCCCATGGTTTCGATTCCCAGAGAGAGTGGCGTAACATCTAATAACAAAATATCTTTCACTTGGCCCGACAACACCGCCGCTTGAATAGCAGCGCCCACGGCAACCGCTTCGTCAGGGTTTACGTCTTTACGTGGCTCTTTTGCAAACAATTCTTGAACCACTTTTTGGACCATAGGCATGCGTGTCTGCCCACCGACCAGAATCACTTCATTGATTTGTGAAACGGTCAATCCTGCGTCCTTCAAGGCAGTCGTACAAGGAGCTATGGTGCGTTGTACCAATTGCTCAACCAATGATTCTAATTTTGCACGCGTCAACTTAATGTTCATGTGCTTAGGACCATTCTTATCTGCTGTGATATAAGGCAAATTCACATCTGTTTGTTGCGCTGATGAGAGTTCAATTTTCGCCTTCTCAGCCGCTTCTTTTAAGCGCTGTAACGCCAATGGATCTTTATGTAAATCGATGCCAGTGTCTTTCTTAAATTCAGAGGTCAAATATTCCATTAAGGTTAAATCGAAATCTTCTCCACCTAAGAATGTATCGCCGTTTGTCGCCAACACTTCAAATTGATGCTCGCCATCGACTTCAGCAATTTCAATAATAGACACGTCAAACGTACCGCCCCCAAGGTCATACACAGCAATCACAGAATCGCCACGCTTTTTATCCATTCCATAAGCGAGTGCTGCAGCTGTTGGCTCGTTAATAATCCGCTTCACTTCTAAGCCTGCAATACGCCCAGCATCTTTCGTTGCTTGTCGTTGTGAGTCGTTAAAGTACGCAGGAACCGTGATTACCGCATCAGTGACTGGATGACCTAAATAAGCCTCAGCGGTATGCTTCATTTTACGTAATACTTCAGCAGACACCTGCGGTGGCGCCATGCTGTTATTTCTAACCGCAACCCACGCATCGCCATTGTCGGCTTTGACAATCTTATAGGGCACCATGCCAATGTCTTTCTGCACAATCGGATCATCATAACGTCGACCAATCAACCGTTTGACAGCAAACAAGGTGTTTTCTGGGTTAGTGACTGACTGACGTTTTGCAGCTTCACCGACCAATACTTCACCATCATCCGCATAAGCGACCATTGAAGGGGTCGTCGGACGACCTTCGTTATTCTCAATCACGCGTGGACGATCACCTTCCATCACAGCCACACATGAATTTGTTGTACCCAAGTCAATACCAATAATGACGTTCGCCATATTTTTTGCTCCAGCAGATTCAATTTAAAATAAACTATACATCCCTATATGGGGATCCTATTTCCTAATTTCAACCAGGGGCCTTCGATACAATCACTTTAGCCGCCCGAATCACGCGATCATTTAATTTATATCCTTTTTGAAACACCGTCAGAACGGTGTTTGGAGGCACAGCATCAGAGGGTTGTATTGACATCGCTTCATGTTCTTGAGGATTAAACGGCAGGCCTTCAGGATTAATTTCCACCACATCATGTTTTTCTAATGCGCTGGACAATAACTTCAAGGTCAACTCAACCCCTTCGCCCACTTCACCATGGGTTTCTTTATTAATGATAACCAATGCTTGTTCCAAGCTATCTAACACCGGTAACATCGATTGAATCAGTTTTTCTTGACCATACAAACGTGCCGCAAGCACATCACGTTCCGTGCGTTTACGCAAGTTGTCCATGTCTGCAAGCGCGCTCAGTGCTTTTGCTAGATTGGTTTGCGCATCCGCTTTTGCCTGTATGAGCTCGGCTTCTAGCGCTTCACGCGACATCGTTGTAAAATCAGTGCTAGGCTGCGCGCCTTCTTCTAATTCGTCTTCCATATCCCGTACATCTTCAGACACTTCTTTGTCTACCGCCTCTTGCTCATGATCTTCTTTAATTTTCTGCCAATTCTTTTTGCTCATGTGTTCACCTATCTATCATACCGAAGCCTATATAATGGTGACGCCACCTCACTTTTTCAAGGGCAATGGATCGGCATGTAAAAAAGGGAGATCAACCACTCTCAGCGCTTCTTCGGGCATAACCCTGCAATCGCCCTGTTTATTTCACTGCAACTGTATTTTATAAGCAACATTTGTGTTACAGTTGCATCATAATAAATAAATTATATCTACATGGGCGTTAAATACGCATTACGGGCGCACAAAAAATTGAGGGGTTAGTCGAAATGCCAGAGAATTACCAATCCAATAAACCGAGGGTGGTTTACGCACTAGACTTCGATGGAACCTTTCTTACAACAAGAGAAATTGATGCTTTAAGCAAATCAACGATTCCTCCCACAGAGGAACAGCTGTTTCAATTATGCCTTGAAATGAACCCATGGTTAACGCAAATGATTCAGTCGGATATTGATGCTAAACATTATAAACAGCTTTTGTTGTCAATTTTCACCAGTCGGCAAAGCAAGCGTATTGATGAAAATAATTATCAAAAACTTACATCGAAGCGCTCTTGGGTTAATGCTGGGTCTTGCTTTGGCCACTATAAACAGCTTGCTGATTCATTTGAGGGAAGCCTTACTTTAAACCCACTTTTATTAACAGATTGTTTTAATGGAGAAACTCTTGGCACTTCTCTGCATCGTATAACGGATGCATCTTATACCGGACCACATAAAGACTGTCCGTTTGAATTTAAAAAACTATTACTTATTTACATGCACGCCCATTATTATGCATCAACTTATCCAGGGGAACTCCATATCATCAAAGTGATTGACGATAATTTAGACATTCTACAATCTATCGCGGATTATTATTCTAGGAATCCGATATTACTGCCAGTGGGAGTCTCAATCGTATTACTCCAACGAACGGCAACCGGTAAAATCGAGCATTTCAATGACCTAGCCGGAACAGGCGAGATGGATCCATATTACCCTGTTACTCTACAAGAATGGGTAAAACTCGCCGGTGTCGAAGATTGGTTAGATAACTCTTATGGAAATATTAATGTAGCATATGTTGAAGCAACACAAATTCTGGACTTTCGAATGAGATGTGTTAAGGCTGCAGAGGAAGATGAACTTGGATTCTCCATGTTCTCATTTTTCTCAAAAAGCCAATCTGCTAAATCAGATACTAATCCTATCCAAGAAACTCTTGATGCGGCATCAGTATACGGCAGTCTGGAGACTTTGTTTAATGGGTCATCTTTATTTTCACGAAAGGCACCCACTGATGAAGTTGAAATGCCCTCAATGCACTCATTGCAGTCTGAGGTGTAACCAATCTAAAATCCTGTGGCGATGAGCCATCTCTTCGCCGCGCATATACGATCATTAATCATTTCACATGTATTATAATAAATCAAATTATTGGCCTGTGTCACTGCTCACACGTCATCCCTACCGCTTTACACAGAATCTGAACCTACTATATAATCGAGGCGGGTTTTTGAACTGCTGTTCTAAACCAGGTCAGTTGAACGTATACAATTTTTTTGGAAGCTAAACATGTCTGTAAAAGAAACCGGCCACGTCAAGTGGTTTAATGATAGTAAAGGGTATGGCTTTATTTGCCGTGATAATGGACAAGACGATGTATTTGTTCATTTTCGATCCATTGTCAGTGACTCGTCTCGCAAAACCCTCTTGGAAGGGCAAAAGGTAGAGTTCCTGGTCACCAAAGGACCTAAAGGATTACAAGCTGAAGAGGTTACTTCGGTTTAAATGTAAAACTGTGGGATGCTCACGGATTACGGTGGGTCGTTCGTGATGGAAGCATGTAGGGTGGACAAAGGAGCCCGGCAATGTGACCTCTAGTTGCTGGAAGCCTCTGGCGACGTGTCCACCGGTAGCTCGGAGCCACCGGTGGGCACGTCGCCCGGGCGCCTCCTGCCAGCAGCAAGATCCGCGTGGGGCTCCTTTGCCCACCCTACAACGACCCACACCGACCCACAAAGGCCCTACAACATCCAGCAACACCCTACGACTGATGCACTCGATTGCGCCTTGCCTGTTTAGGATCCTGAGTCAGCGGTCGATAGATCTCTAATCTATCGCCCTCTTCCAACACCCTATCCAACGACACTTTCGTAGAAAAAATACCCACAGGATATGTAATTGCCTCTGGGTAGCGCGCGTAAAATTGCGCAGCCTCTAAAGCATCCTGCACTGTTGTGCCTTTGGCTAACACCAAAGCCAACTGCACAACGGTTAAGTCCGCAGCGGGGCTATACAGTAGCGATACGTTGATCACGGTACAACTCGTCTGCTCGCTTACAAAATGCTGTCAATAATTGCTCAGTCATGGGCTCTAACATGGGGTTCAACATAAAAGAAAACAGCGGAGAGGATAATTCAAATTCCAAATCAAATGAGATCAAACAACCCGATGCTGCGGGATCAAAACGCCAGAACCCTTCAAAACGCGAAAAAGGTCCACCCACCAAACGCATTTCAATCATCTTATCTTTTTGCATATAATTATGTGTGGTAAACGATTTTTGTACACCGGACATCCCCATTAACAAGGTTGCTTGCACTTCCTCTTCAGTACGAAAATGAACCGTGCTTTGTACACAATAAGGAAAAAAATCAACATAACGCTCGATGTCATTCACCAAAGCATACATTTCTGCACAGGTATAATTGACCTCCTGTGATTGTTTGACAATGGTCATTGTTTTTCTCCCGATAAGGCCTTGATCCATTTGGCTAATGATTGTAGTTCTTCAGGGCAAACACTGTGCTCCATCGGATAGTTTTCAACGCAGAGTTGATGATAATTATATTGCTTTAAACATTGAACCGTCGCTTGTGTCCACGCAGGCATCACCACTGCGTCATAACGCCCATACCCCACAAAAAAAGGCGTTTCTTTCGGTAAAATAGGCTGTATCGTTGCAACCGCGGGTAAATATCCGGATAACGCCACGACCCCGGCAAGCGCTTCTGAATAATGCAGCGCGCTGTACAACGCCATCGCCGCACCCTGCGAAAAACCCGCTAAAATGATTTGATTCATACGAAAGCCTGCGTCAAGCTGCGCAGCGACCACGTTATCAATCAGGGCTCGAGACGCCTCAAGCCCTACAATATCTTCTCTCGCACTCGAATCTAATCCGGTAATATCATACCATGCAGGCATGACCATGCCGTTATTAATCGTAACCGTCCGTTTGGGGGCATCAAGAAACACATGATGGACAAAAACGTCTTGTAAATCCATCAGGGTCACAAGCCCTTGCATGTCTTCACTGCTGGAACCCAAGCCATGCATCCAAATCACTGCATAAGCGGGTGCATGACTCGCAAACTGAAAATACTCTTTCATCATCATCCCCAAAAAACACGACGTCATCCCGAACGCAGTGAGGGATCTCCTGCTACCTGGTAGAGATCCCTCGCTTCGCTCGGGATGACGGGCCCTTAATCTAAAGGTGGCATGTCTCCGACCATGTCTTCTGGTCGCACCCATTCATCAAATTCTTCAGCCGTCAAATAAGCCAACTGTACTGCGGCTTGTTTCAGCGTCAAACCTTCGTGCAATGCTTTTTTAGCAATCTTGGCTGCTTTATCATACCCAATATGTTGATTCAATGCAGTCACTAACATCAATGATTGCTCTAAATGTTGCTTCACCATCGCTTGATTAACACCAATGCCTTCTACACAATAGGTTTGAAAATCAGTTGAAGCATCTGCAAGCAGATTCAAAGAGTGGAGTAAATTATAGATCATCACGGGTTTAAACACATTAAGCTCAAAGTTACCCTGGCTCCCGGCGACCGTTACCGCCACATCATTACCCATCACTTGTGTGCAAATCATCGTCATGGCTTCGCACTGAGTTGGATTCACTTTACCCGGCATAATCGATGACCCAGGCTCATTTTCAGGAAGTGTTAATTCACCTAGACCACAGCGAGGACCTGACGCCAACCAGCGTAAATCATTGGCTATTTTCATCAGTGCGCAGGCCAACGTTTTCAAAGCCCCGTGCATCGCAATGATGGGCTCATGTGAGGCCATTGCGGCAAATTTATTCACCGCAGACGTAAAAGGAAATCCTGTGAGTGTTGCAATGCACTCTGCAACTTGTTGTGCAAATTTGGGGTGCGTATTCAACCCCGTACCCACCGCGCTTCCACCTAATGCTAGGGGATATAACTCATCGAGTTGCGCTTCAATGCGCGCGATAGACGCATCTAATTGTGCTACATAACCAGAAAATTCTTGTCCCAAACGTAAAGGCACGGCGTCTTGTAAATGAGTTCGACCTATTTTAACCACCCCTGCAAATGCCTTGGCTTTCACGGCCAACCCCTCACGCAAGCGTCGAATGGCAGGTAATAGTTTTTGATTCACAGCCACCACACTGGCAATATGCATGGCGGTTGGAAACGTATCGTTTGAAGACTGCGACATATTGACATCATCATTCGGATGAATGGGTTTTTTACTCCCCAAAACCCCATCTACATATGCAATTGCACGATTAGAAATGACCTCATTCACATTCATATTCGATTGTGTACCACTTCCTGTTTGCCATACACGCAAAGGAAAGTGCTCATCTAATGCCCCTGCAATGACCTCATCAGCTGCACGAATCATCAATTGCGCTTTTTCGTCGCTTAATTTGCCCAAGGCCAGATTGGTCATGGCTGAGGCTTTTTTAACGATCCCGAAGGCGTGAATAACCTCAATGGGGATCAAGTCCGTTCCAATCGAAAAATGGAGCAATGAGCGCTGGGTCTGTGCGCCCCAATATTTTTCGGCAGGCACTGCAATTTCGCCCATGCTGTCTGTTTCTATTCTGGTTTTTTGATTCATGTTTTCTCCGTCATTTGGTGAGCTAATAATCGCTTCACTTTCAATGTCCCCATCACCACCTCACCGACCCCAAAAAAATCACCGTTCGCACCCAGCAGCGTGACACACCCTTCTGGTGCAAGATCAGCATCCAAGGAAGCCGTCTGCCCATAAGACAAGGCGCGTTGCTGCTCCTCCGTTAGCGTTAACACCGGCAGTCCATCAACTGTGCGCATCAATGGCAACATCACCGCATGACGTTGCACGTCAGAAAAGGCATTCAACTCATCTAGGGTGTACATGACATCACGCTCAAAGCCAGCTGTGGAGAGTCGTCGTAATTCAATCACATGCGACCCCACCCCCAAGGCCTCGCCAATGTCTTCTACCAAGGTGCGCATATACGTTCCTTTACTGCAGCGTACAAGGATCTGAAACTGACAGTCTCGAAAGTATTGTAAGGTCACCTCATCAATCACCACACGCCTTGGTGCGCGTGGAATGACCTGACCTTTTCTAGCCAATTTATAGAGTGGTTGTCCTTGGTGTTTCAACGCGGAATACATCGGTGGAATCTGTAACGTCTCGCCTAAAAAGCGCGGCAATATGCTTAACAACTGTGCCTCGGTACAATGCGTAGCATTCACCTCACACAAAACCTCACCATCGGCATCTCCAGTCGTCATTGTCACGCCTAGTTGCCCCGTCACGAGATACGTTTTATCTTTATCTAATATAAATTGACTAAATTTTGTAGCTTCCCCGAGACAAATCGGTAGCATCCCAGTCGCCAAGGGATCGAGACAGCCCGTATGTCCGGCTTTAATTTTACCAAATAAGCGGCGAACAGACTGCAACACAAAATTTGAAGAATACCCCGTGGGCTTATCGAGAAGAATGATTCCACCAGGTGAAATCGTGGAAGGTGAGCTATTCAGCGTCGTCTGCATCTTTAATTTGCACATCTTTCATCAATTGACTCAAGTGACGACCATGCTCAAGCGAGTGATCATACATAAAGTGCAGCTGAGGAATGATTCTCGCTTCTAATGTTCTTGCCAAAGCGGTACGTAAATAACTCGCCGCCGTATTTAAAATAGTTTCAGCCTGCGTCGTTTCAACCTGAATCGTCGTTGCTGATAACGCGGTAAAATACACTTTTGCGTGACTCAGATCTTTCGATACCTCCACCCCAGAAATGGTGATAAGTCCCGGCAATCGTGGATCACGAATTTCTTGTTGAATAATCTGCGCGAGCTTACGCTGAATTTGTTCAGCCACTCGCTCTAATCGATTAGAAGTGCGCTTCATAGCTCTCTTTGCACCTCAATGGTTTCAAATACTTCAATTAGGTCGCCTACTTTAACATCATTGTAATTTTTAACGCCGATACCACACTCCGAACCTTGACGCACTTCCGAAGCATCTTCTTTAAATCGGCGAAGAGATTCTAACGTCCCTTCATAGATCACCACGTTGTCACGTAACACACGAATCATGTTATTGCGCTTCACGATACCTTCAGTCACCATACAGCCTGCAATAGCGCCTATTTTAGGTGAACGGAAGACTTCTCTGACTTCAGCAAGACCCAACATTTGTTCTTTAAACTGTGGCTTTAACATACCAGATAATGCGGCTCTAATATGGTCAACAATGTCATAGATCACGCCATAATAATGGAATGAAACCCCTTCTTGTTCCGCTAATTTTTTAGCTGACACATCGGCTCTGACATTAAACCCAATCAAATACGCGTTTGAGGCATTTGCCAAATACACATCAGTCTCGGTGATACCACCCACACCGGTCCCAATAATCACCACTTTAATTTCATCGGTTGATAATTTAGTCAATGCTTCTGTAATGGCTTCAATCGAGCCTTGAACATCTGCCTTTAACACAACATTCAGCACTTTCATCTCTGAACTGGCCATGTTTTCCATGATCCCTTCAAGTGAAGAAACCGTACGTTTTGCCAATTTCACATCACGGAATTTGCCTTGTCTAAATAAAGCAACTTCTCGTGCACGGCGCTCATCTGAGACCACTAAAACATCGTCGCCTGCATGAGGAACCGCCGATAAACCCAACACCTCAACTGGCATTGAAGGACCAACTGATTGAATTAAATCACCTTGTTCATTCACTAAGGCACGAATGCGTCCATATTGCAGACCGGCTAAAATCATATCGCCTTTACACAACGTTCCGCTGGACACCAAAACGGTCGCAACCGGACCGCGACCTTTGTCTAAACGAGACTCAATCACGACCCCTTTGGCAGAACCATCAACTGGGGCTTTTAACTCTAACACTTCAGCTTGCAATAAAATGGCATCTAATAGCGCATCAATCCCTAAGCCTGTTTTAGCAGAAATATTAACAAAAATGCTATCTCCACCCCATGCTTCTGAAATCACGCCGTGAGCTGATAATTCATTCAGGACTCGTTCAGGATCCGCATCAGGCTTATCCATTTTATTCACCGCAACAATCATCGGTACGCTGGCAGCTTTCGCATGTTGTACCGCTTCAATGGTTTGTGGTTTAACGCCATCATCAGCAGCAACAATCAAAATCACAATATCGGTCACTTTAGCACCACGCGCACGCATCGCCGTAAACGCCGCGTGGCCCGGGGTATCTAAAAAGGTGACATCACCTTTTGAGGTGCTCACATGATAAGCACCAATATGTTGCGTAATACCGCCTGCTTCACCGGCCGCCACCTTCGTGCGCCTGATATAATCTAGTAAAGACGTTTTTCCATGATCAACGTGTCCCATGATGGTCACCACAGGTGCACGCGGCATCATGCTTCCACCGGTGTCTATACTGGTTCCCAACTTTTGCTCAAGCGCATCTTCTTGTATCAAATGACCCCGGTGCCCCATTTCTTCGACCACAATGGCCGCCGTGTCTTGATCAATCACTTGATTAATCGTGACCATCGCACCTAAAGTCATCATCCCTTTGATCACTTCCGCTGCTTTGACATTCATTTTTTTGGCTAATTCAGCAACCGTGATGGTTTCAGGAATATACACATCATAAAATACGGGTTCAGTTGGCTTAGCAAAGCCATGTGTAAGTGATTCTTCTGCCTCACGATATTTCTCAGATTTTTCTGTAGATCGTCGTCGTTTAGGTCTTGGGCGTTTCGACCATGCACTGACATCTTCTTCTTCTTCAGTCACAACAGTTGTTTGGTATTTGGGTTTTTTCTTCACCTTACGGAACTCTTCACTCTCAGGCTCTTCTTCACCCTTCGTCGCTGTCTTTTTTCGAGCAGTTTTGTCATGAGCAGATGCGGGTTCTGTTGGTTTGTTTGAGGCTTGTTCAGTGGTTACTGGCGTTTCTATGAGTGGTTCAGCAGCCTCTGTTCCGATATGCGCCAATGGCAAGTCTCCAGCAACAGCAGGTGCATCGTCACTTACGGGCGGTGTCGTTGTTTCTTCAACAACCACAGCTGTCTCTTGACCCAGCTCTAATTCAATATCAGGCGCGTCTACAGGTTCTGGTTCCTCTACCAACACTTCAGGCTCAGCAGTCGGGCGCACAAAGACTCGTTTTTTACGCACTTCGACATTCACGGTCTTTGCAGTATTAGCATCCATCCCCACCACAACACGAGAAACACTTTTTCTCTTGAGGGTCAGGTTGCCGCCGACAGCGGTTGGTGACTCAGTGGGTGTATTCGTCTGTAAATGTCGTAATAAAATCCGTTTTTGTTCTTCACTCAGCAGTTGATCTGGCGTCTCAAAAGACAAACCTGCTTCTTTTAACTGGCTGAGTAACCGTTCAACAGGAATCCCCACCATGCCAGCTAATTGTTTAACCGTCACTTCCGCCATCGTGTTTCCCTCATCTTTTCATTATTTAAACCACGGTTCACGTGCTTTAAGAATTAATTCCGCAGCTCGTTTTTCAGTCATGCCTTCTATGTCTAACAAGTCAAATACAGCAAGATCAGCCAAGTCTTCTACGCTCACCACACCCAGTGCTTTCAATGCTTGGAAAAGTGGCTCATCCATTCCCTCTAACTGTCGTAACTCTTCTGCACTTTCGCTCACCGCTTGATTCATCGTTAACGCTTTGGTCAGCAAGGCATCATTTGCACGATTTCTCAAGACTTGAACTGTTTCTTCATCAAATGCCTCAATGGCTAGCAACTCTTCTTCTGGCACGTATGCAATTTCTTCAATAGAAGAAAACCCATGCTCAACCAATATCGCGGCCAGTTCGTCATCAACCCCTAAGGTGGTCACAAACATATTTGCCATGGTTGTCGACTCTGCTTGGTTTTTAGTTGCGAGATCTTCTACGGTCATTACATTCAACTGCCAACCCGTTAGCTGGCTCGCCAAACGAACATTTTGTCCGTTGCGACCAATGGCCTGAGAAAGATGTTCTGGCGCAACGGCCACATCCATGGTGTGACTTTCTTCATCGACAACAATCGATGAAATTTCAGCAGGTGCCATGGCATTAATCACCAACTGCGCAGGGTTATCATCCCATAAAATAATATCAACACGCTCGCCTTTGAGCTCAGAAGACACGGCTTGAACACGCGCACCGCGCATGCCCACACAAGCACCAATAGGGTCAATTCGCCCATCAAACGTTTTCACAGCGATCTTTGCCCGATGGCCAGCATCACGTGCGGCTGCTTTGACTTCAATCACGTTTTCGCCAATTTCTGGCACTTCAATTCTAAATAACTCAATCAACATTTCTGTACGCACACGGCTTACAAATAACTGTGGGCCTCTGGGCTGTGCACGCAGTTCATAAAGGTAAGCACGAATACGATCATTCGGTCTAAACATCTCATTCGGTAATATTTCAGCCCGCGGCATAAAGGCTTCTGCCTTTCCACCCAAATCGATAATGATGTTGTCGCGTGTGACTTTTTTAACGGTGCCATACACCAACTGACCCAATTTATGCTTGAATTGTTCAATCACTAGCTCGCGCTCTGCTTCACGTAATTTATGAAACATCACTTGTCTTGCAGATTGTGCGGCAATGCGTCCGAATTCAATTGATGGCATCGGTTCTTCGATTTTATCTCCCACTTGTATCCCAGGAGAACGTAGTGTTGCATCGGTTAGCGACACTTGCAAAGAAGGAATCGTGACTTCTTCGTCTGGAACGACATCCCAATATCGAAACGTATCATATTCGCCAGTACGGGGATCTAACTCAACCCTCACACCCATGTTTTCATCAATTAACTTACGGGTTGCGGATTCAATTGAAGATTCAATGGCTTGAATCACAATCTCTTTGCTGACCCCTTTTTCATTTGATAACGCTTCTGCAACTAGTAATAATTCTTTGCTCATGGCTCGCCTCATTCACCAACCAAATGTGCCTTCACGACTTGAGAAAAGGGAATAACCAAAACGGATTCTTCCACCTGTACCGTCACATATTCATCCGTCACGGCCTCAATCTTCCCAATTATTTTACGTGTCCCATTCAACAACCGATCTAACTTCAAATGAACCTGTTTCCCAACATAAGGGCTGTATTGCGCCGGACGAAACAAAGGACGTGGAACGCCTGGCGAAGACACCTCTAAACGATAACGACGTGAAATTGGTGCTTCCACATCCAACAATGCACCCACTTGTCGACTCACTCGCTCACAGTCCACAATCAATACACCGCCAGGTTTATCGACATACAAACACAACAACCCTTCTTGCCCTTGAAGACGATAGGTTATTCCCCAAAGCTCATAACCTAGCTCCGTCACCAGAGGTTCAATCAATGCTGTCAATTTTGTTTCAATCATCATTTTTTATCTACATATAAAATAAAAAACCCCAAAAATGGGGCCTTTCTAAAAACTGGTAGCGGGGGCAGGATTTGAACCTACGACCTTCGGGTTATGAGCCCGACGAGCTACCAAGCTGCTCCACCCCGCGATAACAGTGGCAGATTATAAAGGGGGTCTTTAAAATTAGCAAGGAAAATAAATTATCTTCGGGACAATATCATTTAAATAACAGATGAGGCCTCTATTTATGTACCGTTTGTGCCAAGTGCCCTACGTTTACTCGAACAAAGTAAGAGTCTCCCAGCGCCGTCAATGTGTCGCCGGCATAGACTTCGCACAACACACGGGTCTTGCGCGCGACTTCGCCCTCGACCCATGCTTTAAGTGTCAGCGCCACACCCATCGGGGTTGGCTTAATATATTTCACGCCTAGCGAGCCAGTCACGCAATCGATACGTGGTAACGTACCAGCCTCACGGCCTTCAGCGCGGTAGTGGTTTGCCATAGCTGCCCAGTTAGAATGGCAGTCAATGAGACAGCTGATAAGACCGCCATAGACAAGCGACGGCCAACCAACATAATGTGGGTCAGGTGTGTGCGTCATCATGACGTGCTTATGATCAGCACTCCAATAGCTTTTAATCCGCAGACCGTTCGAGTTCTGCGAACCACAGCCGAAGCACACACCGTCGGGTGCTGTAAGATCTTGCAGTGCATAGATCTCTTTATCCATGACGGACTTGATTAATGCCCAGTCGCTTCATCAGCTTTTTCGCCAGCCTTTTGCATAGGGCCTTTGTTTTGCAAATTATCTTGCGCTTCGGTAACGGCGTTATCGATTTCCTTACCTGTTTTTTCAGCAGGACCTTCGCTACAGGCATTAAGAAGAAAACCGGCTAACGCGACAACTATCATGATTTTAAAGTTTTTCATACACGTCCTTATGTTGAATGAATCTAAACTATACCCGAGTTTTTCAAAATTAACATCAAAGGCGCATCCCTGCACAATTGTCTGACCCGAATAATGGGTTATACCCAACGTTAATGAATTTTCGGTTTTTTATGCGACTCGATTTTTTTGTCCATGGCTTCCAAAAAGATGCGTAATAGTTTGTTCTATTGAAAATCTTTTTGGAAGCCATGGACGGAAAAAGCGATAGCATAAAATCCGAAAACTCATTAACGTTGGGTATAAATCGTTTCAAGTCGGAAGACTTGATAAGATGGGGTTTCATAAGGATGAGCTTCTTTTAGTGCAGCCACCGCATCTTTAATTTGCTCTTTGGTACACATCATTTCCACTTTATATTCAGAGATTCTTTCTAACTTGCCGACCTCTCCAATAAATGCATTGCTGCCAGGTAAAGACATAAATTGACCTTCTCCTAAGGTTTGCCATGCACAATGAGAATAATGCCCCATACTTCCGGCACCTACTGCAAAAATAGCCTTTTTTGTGACCTCCAAATGTGTTTCAGGGACAAAATAAGAAAGTATATACATGGCTTACTCCTTTTTAGGCTGCAAAAAATGAATTATGGTATAACACCTTTTTGAATCATTACAAAAGGATCTGAACGGTCGCGATGATTAATCACTCTTCAGTATTACCAATGACCCCAGAGCTTTACTGCATAAACCTCAAAGTGAGCTTGGCTTTTTACATGGACATTTTAGAATTTAAAATGTTGTACCAGCGTGAAGAGGAGGGTTTTGCGATGCTTGAATATCAAGGCGCTAGGATAATGCTTGATGAAATAAAGCATCCCTCAGTAAGTGGCAGCAGAACATGGATTACCGCGCCTTTAGAAAAGCCGTTGGGTCGAGGTATTCATTTACAAATAAAAACGAACGATGTTGCCACACTTTACAAAAAAGTATGCGAAGGTAGCGCTACAATATTTTTGCCTCTGGAAGAGAAATGCTACCTTGCAGGAGAGGTTGAGTTGCATCATCAGCAATTTATTATTTTAGATCCAGACGGTTATATGCTGCGCTTTGTTGAGGTAATAGATGAGCAAAAGAGGGAGTAATTTCACTTTATTTTCCAACAAAATGAAGCTATTACGCCACTTCTCTTAGGTCTACCGACAAAGCTAAACCATCTCTGTTAAGCCAATAATTTATATTATAATAAATTCAGTAACTCCCCACGTCATCCCGAGCGCAGCGAGGGATCTCCTGTCAGTGGCACAGTCTTCAGCATATCGACTGGTATAAGTCTTTCCATTCAGGATTGAATGCATTAACAAGGTCATTCTTCTTTTTCCGCGACCATCCCT
>JAPLRL010000044.1 GCA_026399205.1 Gammaproteobacteria bacterium | reverse complement strand
TTGATTTAGATAAATACTCAGAAGAAAAAATTAATTCTTTGATCTATCAACTCACTTTAGCCGCTTAGAAAGCCCTTCGAGACGTGTGCTACGCACACTCCTCAGGGCGAACGGATTAGGGAAAAATGGCTAAACTCGAGTCAACATGCCATGTTTTTATGGAATTAAAATTGTTTAACTTGAGCTCCATATGCAATAAATGTATAATATTGTCCAAATACAATATTCTTTAACCATAGATTGCTTGAGATGATGTTAACTCCAAATGGACATACTGCTAATAAAATAGAAAAAGTGATGTTGCTTTTCATGTGGGCTAATGCGTTGAAAGAAGAACGAGCGCGGCTTGAACCATCAAAAACTAAACCATTGATTTCTGCGGGGTTTGGGAAGCCGACTTATCCTATTCATGGGCAAACCATTGCGTCTTATCTGTCTTATTGGCAAAACATGGAAAATTTAACAAAACAATGGTTTTTAGATCCAGATGGAATGGAAGAAAGTTCGGCGATTGATTATGGTGATCCTTGTGGAGATTGGGAGCCGCGGGTTTTGATGGCTGAAGTGATGTCGGCGTGGTATGAATCTGAAATCAAGCCAGAACACGTGTTATTTACCGTGGGAGGTCTTGGTGCCTTACGGATCATTTTTGAAACATTGAATACCCGTTATGAAGATACACCAGGTTATCGAATCATTACGCCTTTCCCGCATTATAGTGCGTATGCGAATGACGCACTACACCGCTTACATCCCGTTGATGTCATGAAAACACCTGGTTATAAACTGACAGCACAAGAGCTCGAAAAAAGCATTAAAGAGGCTTACTTACTAGCAGAAATAGACTTAGGTTGGCCTAAAGCGATTTTGATGTGTAATCCTTCTAATCCGCTGGGGAATATCATTGAAGAAGACGAATTTAAAAAAATAGCGGATGTTCTGCGTTGCTACCCCGAGTTATATCTCATTTTTGATGAAGCGTATGCTGAAATGTCATACAAAGACATGCCTTCTTTTTTGAAGGTTGCACCTGATTTAAAAGACAGGACCATTATTTTACGTTCAGCAACAAAAGCCTTGTCTGCTGCTGGTGAGCGCATGGCTGTTATGTTGGTATTTGAACAAGCGTTAATGAATGAAATGCTGAATAAAAACATGAGTTATTTTATTCACGCGCCGCGTTCAGCGCAAATTGCTTATGCGCAAACCATGGCGGCATTTGACACCGTTGATCGCAAAAACCTCGTCATGTTTTATAAAAAGAAGACTGATTATGTGATGGGGCGTTTACAAGCGATGGGGGCATTGATGCCTGATCCGCTCTATCAAGTGGATGCGACGTTTTATGTTTTAGGTGATTTTAGTGATTTATTCGGTTTAGAATTGCCCATTGAAGCACAGCGGGCGCTACAAAAAACAGGTGCAGTAAGTACTGGCGAAGAGATAGCGTACTATTTATTATTTAAAGACGCGGTGATGATTGCACCGTTATCATATTATGGATTGTCGCAGAATTGTGGCTTTATGCGGATTACCTGTAGCGGGAATGAGGCAGAGTTAAAAGAACTGATGGATAGACTAGAGCAGCGTTTATTTAAGGCACGAAAAAACAAAGAGTTATGGGGGCTTTATCATGACACACCATTGGCCGCCTCAAACTGCAAAAGCACAATTAAGTGAGTTGGTCAAAAAAACACAACAAATTGGCCCTCCGTATTTCTCTCTTACATGGCTTAAGCCTCTGGAACTTGCTCCCTGACGCAAAAAAATAACTAATAGCTATACCCAACGCCAATGAGTTTTCGGATTTTATGCTATCGCTTTTTCCGTCCATGGCCTCCAAAAAGATTTGCAATAGAACAGACTATTACGCATCTTTTTGGAGGCCATGGACAAAAAAATCGAGTCGCCTAAAAAACCGAAAACTCATTGGCGTTGAGTATGTATTTTATACAGTTATACCTAATAGCGAGCCAATGCCAGCACTTATAAACATCGCTATTACTCCCCAGATGACAACACGCAATGATCCTAATAATATTCTAGCACCACCAATCTTTGCGGCAATTGCTCCGAGTAATGCTAAAAATAAAACCGCCATTATTGATACGGAAGGAATAAGGTAGGCTATAGGCACAATAAAAATGACTAATAGCGGTAATAATGCACCGAGAGTGAAACTGCAAGCGGAAAATATTGCTGCCTGCAGTGGCCGTGCAAAGGTTACTTCTGTAATACCAAGCTCGTCACGCGCATGTGTGCCTAATGCATCCTTAGCCATCAATTGTTTTACAACTTCTTCAGCAAAATCACGCTGCAATCCACGATTAATATAAATAGTGATTAGTTCTTCTATTTCATTGGGTAAATTTTCTTCAAGTTCTTTTCTTTCAAGTTTTAAAGCAGCTTTTTCGGTATCTGCTTGAGAGCTTACTGATATATATTCACCTGCAGCCATAGACATAGCACCAGCAATTAATCCTGCCATCCCTGCTACAAATATTCCAGTATAGGGTGTATGAGCAGCAGCAACACCAATCAATAAGCTCGCCGTAGAGATAATGCCGTCATTTGCCCCTAATACTGCGGCACGTAACCAGCCTATTCTTTCAACTCGATGATATTCCTTATGTCGCATCTATTTCAGCCCCCCCATGAGTCATAAATCTGAGTCGATTTGTTACAGAGTTACTCTTTTGGCGTATCCGATTTTTGTTTATATGCAGAATTCTTCGGGATATCAGTAGCCGAATAGACGCTAATTATTTTGAGTGGTTTCTTTATATTGCGACCCCATAATTTAAATTAACCACTTACAATGTATCAAGTTATGGGTTTGTTTAATACTGGAGTTTAGCCATTCTTAGTTCGGATGCTCCGTTCGCCCTGAGCCCTTCGATAACATAAAATCCGAAAACTCATGAGCGTTGGGTATAGCGCCGTCTCGAAAGGTTTATCATCATCAAGCAGCTAGAGTGGGAGAGGGGGTATTCGAGCGTAAAGACCCTATTGAGTCTGACAATCCACCGTTGCATCAATATAATAGGTGCCTTGAGGTTCTACCGTGATGCTTGCCGGTTCGTAACTTATCCTGCAGGGATGTCCATGATAGTCAACAGTGCTGGTGGGTTTCAGAGTCCATATTTTTCCGTTGAAAATAGAAGTATTCACATAAGATAAAAAGGTGGCTTGGTATGACTGGTTTTGCATTTTTTCTAAACGTGAATCTGCAAACCATCCATTACTACTTCCACACGAATAGCCTTCGACAGCATCTTGATGATGACAAGCATGATTGTGCTGAGGATCCCAGCCGCCATTAAATAACTCAAGATTCGGCCCGCTTGGCACGGTTGGCAAGATGCCGCGATAGACCTCTCCTAGGGTTCCCCACTGACGACCCTTTTTTCCAGTTGCAGTGATCACAAGCAATGCTTGATGAAAGTTGGTAGGTGAACGTGTGCCAGGTGGTGGGACGACCCTATTTCCATCACACCCAATAGATGGTTTGCCGGTGACGGCCATATTGTCCCAGAGGTTCATCATACAGAGCACCAAGCCTTTCATCGTTTTCGATGGATTTAGCAACACATTATTTTGTACAAAAGTAGAGTTATTATTATCAAAGCCCATCACAGGGGCAAACATCCAATCTTGTAAAAATTGTTTTTTATCCATGTGTGTGAAGTCCCAAGTAGAGGCTTTTTGGAGAGGCGCGCTTAATGGCATGCCTGTACTATCATAAACCTTCCCAAGACTTAAATCGGCCGCGCAGCTTGTTTCAAAAAGGCCATGATCGACACAAGGGCTCCATGCTACTTTTAAATAACGAGCATAAATTTTTTGTAACTGATGTATCGTATTATCTGCAAATACACCGCCAAAGTTATCTTGTCCTGAAGGGACCCAAAAATTCATGGAAATAAATTGTGGGCTCGTTAAATGGATATTTTGATTAACGTCGACAATCGCTGCGTTATTAAACAAGCGCTGCCGCATAAAATGTATATTTGTAGGAGCATCTATTGGTGTGCCATTTTGCCTATCAATAATCGGCAAGACATTTGCCAATAGACCATCAAAGTAATATTTTATGCTTTCATGCTCCCAAGTCATGGTAAACGTATGTGCTTTTCCATCATAGGGATCAAAGCTTGATGGGCTTAGACATTGAGGATCATATGTATTAGGACAATATCGATGGTGATCGAGCGTACCTAATATCCCTCGCATTGCATTTCGTGGCGAGAAGGCATTTAAAGATACGGTTTTGCCGATTTGATTTTTCGGTACATATCCACTATTAAAACCATAAGCAGAAAAGAGCGGTGGAAAATCAAGCGGGTGTGTGCCTGGGACAAATTCAAAATCAATTTCATGCGAGGTATATTTCCAATGATAAGTGTTATTTGGCCAATTTTTGGTTGTGGATGAGGGGATCGTGTTATCACCAAAAAAGGTGTAAAAGGACGAGTTGACGCCAGACACTGAAGACGGGACCATGGTGACCTGAAATGTACCATATTGAAAACGATTTTTTGTATTCACTCCTGCACTGATGGTATGCATGTTATTTTTTGCCGTTAAGTTGCAAAACTCAGTCCAATGGATGTGTACGGTGGCTGCATTTTCTGGTGTTGATGCACTGTCTGGGACATTCATCGATATTTGTTGCCCGGTTATCATTTTTCCCGTGCTATCTTTATAACTCAGTGTTGGAAAATAGTAGCATTTTTCTTGTTGGTACGTTCGACTCAGACCCGCAGAAATTAAAAGGGGTTTGCTTGGGTCAGAACCTGAGATGACTGCAAACAAATCCATTGATTTACCATCAGCTTGTAATCCGTTGTTGCATATAGGGTCGATATCAGTGCAGCGTGGTCGACCAATGGCATTTAAGGGGGCGTAGAGGCTATCGAGAAAAATCGGTAAGACATCATTTTTTTGCGGTGTTAAATGAGAGAGTCCTGAACTGACGAACATGATATATCGATTGCCGTCTCTCGATGGCGGGACGGCATGTATGAGTGCATGAATTTGCACAGGCTTCGACGCAATTTTTTGTCCATTGACAACGCTCACTGCTTTGATGTTTGCCGTGCAATGGAGTGGATTTGCCGGCGGATTAGAGTGAAAAAATGAGAGTGGAATGTCTGGGTTTAGGACAATCACATGGCCATTGCTTTCAATTGAAAAAACAGTCTCGGTGTAAGTTGGGTCACCAGATGTTTGTGGCACACTCAGAAAGGTACAACCAGCGTCGCTGCTGGGATCGGGCGTTATCACTAATGTTGCATCAACGCCTGCAGGGGTAATGATGGTTTGCCAACCTGGGAAGGGGAGTAATCCTCCTGCGGCCACATCAGGGCGTTGGGAGTTGGATGTATAAAAGTCAGTAGGAACTCCAGCTGGTCCAAAGAAGGCTCGATAAAGTGAAAAAGTCGTTGTGCTATTTGGAATCGTCAAATCAATTGCATAGCTCAATGATAAGTTTGTTGATAAAATAATAAACAGTATCATTTGGTAACTCCTCAGGTTGTGGATAAGTTTGTTTTATTAGCACTCACAACGAACAAACGTCATCCTGAACGCAGTGAAGGACCTCCTGAATTTGGTTAGATCTTTGTCAAATTGAGATCCTTCGCTACGCTCAGGATGACGTACCTGGGTAGTTACATCATTTGTTTGATGGTGACGTTAAGCACAAGAAGTTCCTTATGTAATTATACTCCGTTCTGCCCCACGTCGGATTGTAGCCTAACAACCTATCCCACGATGCCGCAAAAAAGATTGAATGGATGCAGGCCTCCCCATAAATGCCTCAAACAGCGTTTTAGCAGGCTTTGAACTCCCCGCTTCGAGGAAAATGTGCATCAATTCTTGTCCCGTTTTTGCATTGAACACGCCCTCTTCTTCAAAGCGCGAAAAAACATCGCTAGATAAAATTTCCGCCCACAAATAACTATAATAACCTGCAGCATAACCGCCTGCAAAAATATGCGAAAAACTTTGTGCAAAGCGACTCTCCTTGAAAATAGGGGTCACGCACACACGTTTTCGGATGGCGGCGAGGGTGTCATGAATCCATGCTGCGTCTTGTTTTGGGGGTTGATGATGAATGGCTAAATCAAAGAAAGTAAACTCTAACTGTCTTAAGATCGCAAGGCCGCTTTGAAATGTTTGGGTTTGCTTTAGTTGAGTTATCAATGATGTCGGCAGAGGTTGATGAGTCTCGACATGGTGACTTAACTGTTGCAGTGCAAGCGGCTCCCATCCCCAGTGTTCATGGAGTTGGCTGGCCAGTTCAACCGCGTCCCATTCGACTTCATGAATACCCGATAGACTGTATTCATCGACTTGTGAAAGCAGGTGTTGTAGGCAGTGTCCTAGCTCATGAAGCAGCGTAATCACTTCATCGTGGAGTAAGGTCGCGCTTTGGTCATGGCCAGGAGCTGAAAAATTGCAGGTGAGTGTTGCTACGGGCAGTTGAATGCTACCATCTTCACGGCGTAGGCGTGTTTGTAAGACATCCATCCAGGCACCGCCTCGTTTGTTCGGGCGTGCATATAAGTCAACATAAAGATAACCGCGTTCAACTTTTGCGGCATCAACAAGTGAAAAACAGCGCACCAAGGGGTGCCAGGTGTCTTCAATGACGATTGCTTTGAGATGCAGACCATACAGCTGGGTGAGAATCGCTTGAATCCCTTTCCAAACCGCGTCTTCTGGAAAATAAGGACGCAGGGCTTCTTCTTGAATGGTGAAATCCAGTTGTTTTTTCTTTTGAGACACATAGGCGACATCCCATGGCTCAAGCGAGGTCAGTTGACAGTGGTTGTGTGCAAATTCACCTAGGGCGGCAAATTCTTTCAGCCCTTGGGCATGCGCGCGCTCAAGTAAGTCTTCTAAAAAGTGTTGAATGTCATCTACTGAGCTTGCCATTTTTTTTTGAAGAGAAAATTCTGCGTAGCTTGAAAACCTTAAAAGGTGAGCTTGTTCATGCCTAAGCGCAAGTATCTGCAACAGCTGTGGCGTGTTATCAAATTGTCCGGCCTGTGGGCCTAGGTCTGAAGCACGGGTGTTATAAGCTGAATACAGCGTTTTTCTTAACTCACGGTTGTCTGCGAGGGTGATGAGCGTAAAATAAGACGGGGGATCAATCCCTAGTAACCAACCCTCGCGCTGCTTTTCAACGGCGCGACGTTTCGCCTTTTGTAGAAAGTGTTCAGGCAGGCCGCTGAGCTTGCTCTCATCAGTGATGTAAAGTTCATACGCCATTTCTGCGTCAAGCAGTTGATTTTCAAATTGAGTCGCTAGAGTCGATAAGTCGTTTTCGATCTGTTGAAAGCGTTTTTTCTTTTTGGGAGATAAATGAACGCCTGATAATTCAAAATCTAATAAGGTGTCTTGAATGATTTTTTGTTGGTTAGGGGTTAACGCTTGTTGTGGCACGGAGCGTATTGCGTCATAGAGTTTTTTATTGTGTTGTAAAGCCGTGGCATAGTCGTTAAGTAAAGGCAAACAGGCTTCATAAGCGACACGAATAGCGGGGGTATCACAAACGGCATGGAGATGCGCAAATGGGGCCCAAAATTGTTCTAGTGCATTTTTAGTTTCTTCAAGCGGTTGCAGCAGGGATTGCCATGTAACCGGTTCGGTCTTCAGCGCCGCTTGAACGTCGGTGAGTTGCTGATTCAGCAGTTCCTGCAAATGGGAAGGAAACGTGTCTGCGTTGAGCTGTTGGAACTTGGGGAGAGGGTTCATTAAAGGGATCCTGCGGTTGAGAGGCTAAAAAAGAGGCTGATCCTAGTATGCTGTGCAAGTCTGACTCTCTTCTGGTTTTAAAGGCTCCGGATTGATCAGGAGAAATCCCTGACAGGGTTGTTGCCAATGGAGAGTAGCCAATGGAGTCACAGGTCGGTTGTCTTGATGACATTGTTTGGCCTTCCAACGGAAGAGGATTGTGTGCAGGTCCTGGGATAAGGTCCGATAACTCAAGTAGACTCGTGGTCTGGTTGAGTCCGGAACATTGAGCGGGGATGCACTCGTCTTTTAGCGAGAAAGCAGCAATGGGATTTCCCGGCTGAATGGATGGAATATAATAAAAATTAAGATAAAAATGGATGAGGGTGAGCGGAATAAGTAAACAGGCTGCAATAAAGGGCACAATGAGGGGCAGCGCAATGCAAGAGAGGGCAAAAAAGGTAAAAATGAGGCCCAAGCTGCTGTTGACAATACTGAGTGCATGGCGTTTTTTTTCAAAGGTTAAGTGCGTTTTAAGTTGTTGAATCAGGGTGATTTGTGCTGCCTGTTCAAGGGGAGCAGTGAGGGATATCAGGTCTTTTTCTTTTTGTGCAATGAAGGCTGACAGGCGAGTTAACTCGTGTATTGCACGCGCAGAACAAATCACCACATCCCAACAAAACATGGCAATGGTGAGATAAAGACCAACCATGGCCAGCGGGCCTAACAGAAGAAAACAGGTGATAAAGCCACCTGGGACCCAAATTAGATCATTGGCCAACTCAAACCAGCGCTCTCGTATTTGCGCTTTAAAGCGTTGCGTCCAAGTGAGGTGTTCAACGCCTGCCTTGAGGCGTGGGCCGCGTACGTGTTTTCCAAACAAATACAGATTGGTGACCATGCGTGGAAGTAAAAAGATCCAAGATAAGATATTGATGATGGGGGCTGCAAAAACATCAATGGGTTGATAGCCTTCTTTGAGGCGCGTGGCGTGTTCCGGCAGTTCGCTCAACATCAGTTGCAACAGGAGTATAAAGCGACGACCGCGAGGTAAGAGCAGTCGCAACGGGTTACGACGACCCGTTTCTAAACGAAGCGTGTCGCTCGATGGTGGCGGAATGGTGGCCGGGGCGATGGGCGCTGCAGAAGTTTCATCCTCTTGAGCGGCCGGTTTGACAAAACAATTTGGGCCTCTGGTTTCTAAGGCTGCGCGTTGTAATTTCAAGTCTTGTTGCGCTCTTTTTGAAGCGCCGGTGTGTTTGTATAGTCGCTGTAGGAATAGATTCAAGTGAAGGGCTTTTTGGAGTTGAGTATTCCAATGTGTTGCGCGTTTAAGGGGAGTGCCCTTATCCGCATGTTTTTTATCAAGTAAGTCAGGTAAAGAGCGGCAAAGCGCGTTGTATTCCAGCACCAACAAGGGTTGTGCATCTAATAGCCGTTTAAGTGGGACGGCTGTCGGATCGGGGTATTCAGCGTTGAGCTCTTCGTATGACATGCTGATTTTTCGTCCTTTTATATTTTGACGTGCCACGAACTACAAATTTAATTCATTTTGCTCAATCTTGTCAACTTAATTGTAAGGGAGTGTTGGATATTGGTTCAAACAAAGCCCGATGCATCCGAGCCGCGACCGTTAGGGAGCGGAAATTTTAAAACTTCCGCTCCTTAACGGTCGCGGCTCGGATAGCAAAGGACTAGATTTTCACGAGTCACTAAGAGAGAATAAGCACCCTAGAAATAAAGTAGGATGATATAAAATGATGTCAACACGCGCGTTGGCCAATGCAGTGCGGTTTTTGAGTATTGATGCCGTAGAAAAAGCCAAATCAGGACACCCTGGCATGCCTTTGGGTATGGCGGACATTGCAACCGTTTTATGGCAACAATTTTTAAGACATCATCCTGAAAATCCATCTTGGTTTAACCGAGATCGATTTATTTTATCAAATGGCCATGGCTCGATGCTGCTTTATTCACTCTTGCATTTAACAGGGTATGCGTTGAGTTTGGATGAATTAAAACACTTTCGTCAATTACACTCTAAAACCCCGGGACACCCAGAATATGGTCATACCCCGGGTGTTGAAACCACGACAGGGCCCTTGGGGCAAGGCTTAGCCAATGCGGTCGGAATGGCGATTGCAGAAAAACATTTAGCGGCACGGTTTAACCGCCCCGGACACACCTTGGTCGATCATGACACCTATGTGTTTGTTGGAGATGGTTGCTTGATGGAAGGGATTTCCCACGAGGTGTGTTCTTTAGCGGGGACCTTACAGTTAGAAAAATTAATGGTTTTTTATGATGATAATGGGATTTCAATTGATGGTCCGGTATCTTCTTGGTTTACTGATAATACTGCGATGCGTTTTCAGGCTTATGGCTGGCATGTCGTTGGTCCGTTTGATGGGCACTCACCACAGGCAATTGAGCACGCAATCATCGAGGCTAAAGCGGATCCGCGCCCGAGTCTCTTGATATGTAAGACTATAATTGGGTTTGGTTCCCCTAAAGAAGGGCAGGAAAGTGTCCATGGTTCACCTTTGGGCGCAGAAAACATACAAAAAACCCGGGATTTTTTTGGTTGGGATGCCGCTCCTTTTGAGATTTCTGCTGAGTTATATGCGGGCTGGAATCATCAAAAACAAGGGGCCGAGCAAGAGCAAGTTTGGTTAGAGGTGTGCTCGCGCTATCAACAAGCCTTTCCAGATGATTATCGTGCGTTTCTCAGACAAATTAATGGTGATTTGCCAGATGATTGGGATCAATTAGCGCAAGATTTCTTGCTGACCTGTCAGAAAGAAAAAAAACCATTGGCAACTCGCCAATCTTCACAACGCTGTATTGAGTATTGGAGCCAAGCATTACCCGAATTATTAGGCGGCTCCGCTGATTTAACCGGTTCAAATTTAACAAATTGGTCGGGAACCATGCCAATTTCTGCACATGATTTCTCTGGGAATTATATTTTTTATGGCGTACGCGAATTTGGCATGTCAGCTGTCATGAATGGTTTGGCGTTGCATGGTGGGGTGATTCCATTGGGCGGTACGTTTCTTGTCTTTGCAGATTATGCACGCAACGCCATGCGTTTGAGCGCCTTGATGGGTGCACGGGTGATTTATGTATTGACCCATGATTCGATTGGTTTAGGTGAAGATGGTCCGACGCATCAGCCCATTGAGCATGCGGCCATGCTGAGAATGACGCCTAATATGCATGTCTGGCGGCCCGCTGATTTAGTTGAAACAGCGGTCGCTTGGGAATCTGCTTTGTTACGTCATCAAGGGCCGACGTGTTTACTTTTGTCACGCCAGGCGTTGCCTGCTGTGGCTGGCCATCAATTTGAGTTTGAATTAATCAAAAAAGGGGGGTATATTCTCGCAGACACTGCAAAGGTACCCGATGCTATTTTTATTGCGACGGGTAGTGAGGTCAGTCTTGCATTGCAGGCTGCAGAAGAAGCCAAAAAACAGTTGGGTCTTCAGGTGAGAGTGGTTTCTATGCCTTGTTGTGAGCGATTTTTAGAGCAAGATGCTGCTTATCAAGAACAGGTGTTACCTTCAAAAGTAAGAAACCGTTTAGCGATTGAAGCAGGGTGTAAAGGTTATTGGTATCGATTTGTTGGTTTGGACGGAGCAGTGATTGGCATAGATGCATTTGGTGTGTCTGCTCCTGGGCCAGATGCATTTGCGTATTTTGGTTTTACGGTAGAAACATTGTTGGATTGGTTAAAGCAAAGTGTCGCCCCACGTCATCCCGAGCGCAGCGAGGGATCTAGTGAGCTGCATGAGATCCTTCGCTGACGCTCAGGATGACGTGGATGAGTGATGACTATTGAAGTTGGAGAATGAAAATGGCAATACGTGTTGCAATAAATGGGTATGGGCGCATCGGGCGATGTATTTTACGCGCTATTTTTGAGTCAAATCGTCAAGATGAATTTAATATAGTGGCCATCAATGATTTGTCGGGCATTGCTGTGACTGCGCATTTAACACAGTATGACTCGACCCATGGTCACTTCAACAAACATGTTGAGCATACTGCAGATAGCCTCATTGTCGAAGGACACCCTATTCAGGTTACCGCAATACGTTCGCCACTGGATTTACCATGGAAAAAATTGGACGTCGATGTGGTGTTTGAGTGCACCGGTCGGTTTACAGATAGAGAAAGTGCTGCACAGCATTTACAAGCCGGTGCAAAAAAAGTGTTAATTTCCGCACCCGCGAAAGATGTCGATGCGACCATTGTCTTTGGTGTGAATGAAACAGTTTTGCGCGCAGAGCATCAAATCGTGTCGAATGCATCTTGCACCACGAATTGTTTGGCGCCACTCGTCAAGCCATTGGATGAGGCCATTGGGATAGAATCCGGATTAGTGAATACGGTGCATGCGTTTACCAATGATCAAGTCTTGGTTGATTCCCCACATGAAGATTTAAGACGCGCACGTTCAGCAACCCATTCGATTATTCCAACGAAAACAGGCGCGGCTTCTGCTGTGGGTGCGGTGCTACCCTCATTGGCCGGTAAATTAGATGGGTTTTCTATGCGTGTTCCGGTGATGAATGTATCAGTGGTCGATTTAACCTTTATCGCAAAAAGATCAACTTCGGTGAATGAAGTGAATGAGGTCATGAAAAAGGCACAAAATGCTATTTTAAAAATCAATGAATTACCGTTAGTGTCGTGTGATTTTAATCATAATCCGGCGTCCTCTATCTTTGATGCAACACAAACTAAAGTGTTAGACAGATTAGTCAAAGTTGTTGCGTGGTATGATAATGAATGGGGATTTTCAAATCGCATGTTAGATACAGCGGCATATATGATGAAAGTGAACTGAGGGAAATCATAATGAATGTCTTGACGATTCAAGATGTGGATTTACGTGGGAAACGAGTATTAATTCGAGAAGATCTCAATGTCCCGATAAAAGATGGGATCATCACCAGCGATCAACGCTTGGTAGCAGCTATACCCACCTTGCTCCAGTTATTAGAGCAAGGTGCGGCTGTTATGGTGATGTCTCATTTAGGCAGACCCGAAGAAGGCAGTGATGATCTACGCTTTTCTTTGCGCCCGATTGCAGGCTATTTGTCAAAACATCTGAGCTATCCAGTTCGCTTTGTGTCTGATTATTTAGATGGCGTCGATGTTCAACCAGGTGAACTGGTCGTTTTAGAAAACGTGCGCTTTAATCGTGGTGAAAAAACCAATTTGCCTGCATTATCAAAAAAATTAGCGGCGTTGTGTGATATTTTTGTCATGGACGCCTTTGGCACCGCACATCGCGAGCAAGCTTCGACTTGTGGCGTGGTTCAATACGCACCTATTTCTGTAGCGGGTCCTTTATTATTAAGAGAGCTTGCCGCATTAAAACAAGCCATGCGTGAACCTAAAAAACCGATTGTCGTGGTCGTCGGTGGTTCAAAAATTTCCACTAAGTTAAGTTTATTAAAGCATTTAATTTATTTAGCCGATTACTTGATTCCCGGCGGCGGGATTGCTAACACTTTTTTAAGTGCACAAGGGTATGCCATGGGTGGATCGCTCGTTGAAGACAGCATGCTTGAGCAAGCCCGTTCAATTTTAGATGAAGCAAAACAAGCCTCGTGTGAAATTTTGTTACCCACTGATGTGGTGGTTGGAAAATCATTCACCGAAAACTGCCCTGCTTTTAATAAATCACTACACCAAATTGCAGAAGATGACATGGTGTTAGATATTGGTCCTGAGTCAGTGGGGCGTTATGTTGCCGTGATTCATCAAGCCAAAACCGTGATCTGGAATGGCCCTTTAGGGGTCTTTGAGTTACCCCAGTTTTCGTATGGAACACGCAGCATTGCCATTGCCATCGCAAATAGCGCCGCGTTTTCTATCGCAGGCGGCGGAGAAACCTTAGCCGCTATTGATCAATATGATTTAACCAGCCAAATATCGTATGTGTCTACGGGGGGTGCTGCGTTTTTAGAGTGTCTAGAAGGCAGAACTTTGCCTGCCGTAGCCGCGTTAGAGCAGGTTTGTAGAGTGCATCAAGAAGGATGATAGTAGCCTGGATGCAGCGCGGCGAAATCCGGGAATTCGGTGCCACAGATCCCGGATTTCGCTGCGCTGCATCCAGGCTACCATCTTTTTTCGGTTATTTAGCTGATTCGATTTAGCGTTGTGTATACCTTACGAGGTTTCCTGAAGGTCCAGTTTTTCTCGTAATTTTCGTGTCATTTCGGGATCAAGCGGGGCCGTAAATTTTCGTTTGATGGTGATAGACGGATGTGATTTTGCGGTTAAAGTCGCAATTGGTTTACTCTCATAAGCTGTTTTTTGTTTCACCCCACGCTGTGGCGCGGTGGATGGCGTGATCGTGTGTTGACACGCTTTTTCAATGCGCTTTTTAATTTTTAAGATGGCTTTGTCGGCATCCCCTTGGGTGACTTGTTCGTCGATTTGTCCTGTGAGATCAATTCTGTTTTCGCGTAGCTTTAAACACGTTAAATAATCAATCCGTCTGGTAAACAGCACCACCGCTTCACGCAGTTTTGTTTTGGAAACGCCAGCAAGCTGAGCTTCATCCGCATATGACATGATGTCACGCATGATCCCGATTTTTAAAGGGCGAATACGCTTACTGTTGTCAAATGCCTCAGGAAATGTCTTTGCAAGCCAATTCAGCGCTTGTTGACGGTCTAGTTTCGCCTTGTTTTTTTGTTTTGTTTTAATGTCCATTTGAATGAGATGTTGATTAAGCTGGTTTCAAAAATGGCAAGTTACAATACTTATGTTGAATTAGCAAGTGATATTCATCACATCATCGCTAGTTTTAAAGAGAGATAAGGACCATTTAAATTAAAAGGTCTATCCTGGGCAGAATTCAAAAAACCGTATTAATTGATACAGAAAATGCCTGGGTGTTCACACTTCCAGAACTGGTTCCTGTGTTATTGCCAATACGCGTCGAACCGTTTGACAACGTATCGATCCACGGCCCACCCCAGCTGCTTGTTTCTATCCCTGTCATCGAGTAGCTGTAGCTAACATCCACAAACCAGGTAGGATTTATAAAATAGGTGGCACCGACCATGGCAGCGCCACCAAACAACCATTGATTTGTTGAGTAATTAGAACCATTTCCCGCCCCAGTAGGGCTAATGAAGTGGCCATCTACGAAGGCGATGGGGCTCGCCATGTTTTCAATTGACATTTTGGTCTGGGAAAAGGTAGGACCGATCCCCAAGTACACATATTTTTTTTCAAACGATCGGCCGATGAGTGGAATCAGAGAGATCTGATGATTAAGGGTTTGCTGATAGGTCTGTACAGTATAATTCCCTGTAAACGGATAAGTCGTCGTTGCTCCCAAAACCGTAGCTGTAACCCCACCCGTCTGTGGAATTAATAGATTGCGATCAGCGCTGATATTAAGGTAGCTGTATGACATTTTGCCACCCCACATCCACTGGCTGCCAGAAACATGCTGGAAATATCCGGCCTGTATAAAGGGCACTGGGGCTGAACTAGAGTTCAACATAAAGTTAGTCGATCCTGCACCCCATCCAATGACTGGACCCGGTTGCCACGTGGTCCCGCCGGCATAAACATGCTGATTTTCAAAATTAACCGAAGACCCACCGACTCCCAACCCTCCGAAAAAAGCCGATTGTGGCACAAGAGCGGGCTCAAGGTCAGCCGCGATTGCAGATCCTGTAAAGATCGCTGCAAAAGGGAGTGCAAAAATATTAAACGATGAATGCATGCTCTGAACCTCCTGAGCTCAAAAAGTTTTATTAATCGATATCGCTAATGCTTGGGTATTGACGCTACCAGAAGTGGTTCCGGTGTTCGTACCGGTGCGCGTTACGGAGCTTCGATTGAGGTCAGTATCTGTCCATGACCCGCCCCAGCTACTCGTTGTTGTCCCTGTTATCGCGTATGCGTAGTTGATATCCACGAACCAAGTGGGATCTATAAAGTACGTGGCGCCAATCATGACAACACCACCAAACAACCATTGGGTTGTTGAATATTTTTCGCCTAGGCCGACTCCGGTGGGGGTGGTGGGGATGACTGCAACGTTCTCGTATCCGGTGATGTCCTCAATTAAGGTCTTTGTTTGGACAGTAGTCGGACCGACACCCAAATACAGATAGTTTCTTTCAAACGATCGGCCAACAAATGGAATCAGAGATATTTGCTGATTAATCGTCTGTCTGTAAGATTGGACAAGGTAATTCCCAGTGAATGGCGTATACGACCCACCTTCGGTAAATCCACCAGCTTGTGGGATCTGTAGATCACTTTTAGCAGAGCCTATACCCCAGTAACTGTAAGAAAATTTACCGCCTCTCATCCACTGGCTGTCGGAAAAGTGCTGGAAATATCCAGCTTGTATCACGGGCGCCAAGGCCGATTGAGCGTCTAGCTTAAGACCGGTAGATCCGGCGGCCGATCCGATTTGGGCCGTATGCATTCCGTACGGCGGGCTATAGGATGTTCCTTTGCCATAAACATCCTGATTATAAAAGCTGCCCGAGCTCCAGCCGCCTCCTAGTCCTCCAAAAAAAGTTGACTGCGGTACAATGGACTTATCGGCCGCGATTGCTGAACTAGCAGTAAACGCAAGCAAATACGCGTACGTTGTTTTCGAACAGATGGACCGCAGAATGGATACTGATTTCATGAGTTGCTCTCCCTAGCGTTGAGTATATACCCGAGTTTCTTCAAACTGGTTTCGATTTCTTCCAATTCGTCAACTGGGCAAGAATTCGTTTAGCCGTGGTCTTAAATTTTGCCATTTCATGATGAGGCACTGGATCAGCATGAGGTAAGTTGATCGTCGTTGGGTTAATCGGGTGCTGGTATTTATGAAATTCAAAATGACAATGAGGTCCTGAGGCTAGCCCTGATTGACCGACGTAACCTATCACTTGTCCGCGCTTAACGAATTGTCCCTTGACTAAGCCTTTCTCAAAGCGCGATAAATGCCCATAAATGGTGCTGTACATGTCGTTATGATGAATTTTAATCATATTGCCATAGCCACTTTTCCAATGAATAATTTCGAGACGGCCATCGCCTATGGCATGAATGGGTGTGCCCATGGGTGCAGCTAGATCAATGCCATAATGGGGGCGACGGTAATGCAAAATAGGATGATAGCGCGTTAAGCTAAAAGGGGAGGCAATATGGCTAAATCTGACTGGGTAGCGATCGTACGCCTTTTTAAGACTGAGTCCTTGAGGCGTGTAATAATTAGTGCTGCCATCTTTATTGGTATAGCGTACAGCTTCATGGGTGATCCCTTTGTTGGTGTAGCGCACGGCTAAAATGTCACCTGTATTGACTTGTTTATCATCTATGTATCGAGCTTCATATAAAATATCAAAATGGTCACCCATGCGGGTTCCTTTTTTAAAATCCACTTCACGGCTCAGAATGGTTGTCATTTGTTGAATCAGTTGATAGGGAATTTGTTTTCGTTTTGCTGTGTTATATAGTGAGCCACGCAGGGTTGCTGCAACGAATTGGCGGCGAGCGGTAGAAGGTTGTTGTTGAGCTGAACTTTCATAATGGTGTGCAGTCTCGGTGATCACCAGAGAGTTTGAAAAAGAGTAGGGGAAAACCAGTTTTTTTAAGCGTCCATGTTCAATGGTGAACGTGAGTGTTTGTCCGATTTTAAGATGTGTTAACCAGCGTGACTGAGGTTTTGCCTGCATGACTTCCTGGAGATTTTTTGCACTGAGACCCGCGCGTTTAAAAATTCGTCCCAGGGTATCACCTTTTTGTATGACGATGGTTTGGGTGCGCGGTTGTATCATCGCTTTCGGCGTAACCTGAGAAGCTGCTTGAATAGGCTTTGTGGGTGGGGGCAGGACTTTTTTGACTATCGCTGGCGTTTCTTGCACTGCGGATTGTTTAATTTCTTGCACTGCGGCTTGTTTAATTTGGTGGTAATGAAGGGGGTGTGGTTGAAAGAATTGAACCAGGCACGTGGGTAAAATGCAAGCAATAATAAGCATGCTTAAAGCGGCAAACCAAGAGGTTTTGTTAGTGTGTTCAAGTAGAACACTTGTTCGTTTGGCCATATTTTGCCTTGACTTAAAATACGTTGTTTTATTACGAGCCAAATTGGTCGCGTGGATCATGAGGAACCCCATCTAAAAGATGGTGGCTGATTACGTTAAAGTAATACCAAAGCCTCTGGTCAGTTAAGAATAACCGGGCTAAGATACCCGCAGTATGAACCAAGGTCAATTGTTTTTTAAGGCGAGGAAGAAATGAAAGCAGACAATTTACACATGCAGACCCTCATAGAAAATTGTGAAGAAGTGCTGTCAAAAGATGAGTTTGAGAAAAAATTATTATTGGGAAAACCTTTGTTAATTAAGGCAGGGTTTGATCCAACCGCACCTGATTTACATCTGGGGCATACGGTGTTGCTCAATAAACTCAAACAGTTCCAAGATCTAGGACACCAGGTGATTTTTTTAGTAGGTGATTTTACAGCCATGATTGGCGATCCGTCTGGAAAAAATGTGACTCGCCCTCCGCTTGATCGCGACAGTGTGTTAGAAAATGCCAAAACATATCAAAATCAGGTCGGGCTCGTCTTAGATCTTGAAAAAACCCGCGTCGTATTTAATTCAGAATGGATGGGGGTCATGAAAGCCGATGAGATGATTCGTTTGGCTGGGAGCTATACTTTGGCAAGAATGTTAGAGCGCGATGATTTTCACAACCGGTTTCATGCTCAGCAACCTATCGCTTTACATGAGTTTTTATATCCTTTAATGCAAGGGCATGATTCTGTTGTATTGAAAGCAGATGTTGAAATTGGCGGGACCGATCAAAAATTTAATTTACTCATGGGACGTGAATTGCAAAAACAAGCAGGCTGTTCTCCTCAAGTTGTTATGACATTACCCCTGATTGAAGGCCTCGATGGGGTTAAGAAAATGTCAAAGTCTTTGAATAATTATATTGGGATTACAGAGGCCCCTGAATCGATGTTCGGAAAAATCATGTCTATTTCAGATGAATTAATGTGGAAGTATTTAGCCGTGTTACAAGTGATGAATTCACTTGAGTTGAAACAGACGAAGCTTAAAGTTGATGAAGGATTGAATCCAAGAGATGTTAAAATTGACTTAGCAAAGGCGTTAATCACGAGATTTCATGATCGATCGAGTGCGGAGAGGGCCCATCTTGCGTTCATCGAGCGATTTCAAAAAGGCGTGATTCCAGACTCATTGATTGAACATGTATATAATGACCCCATGGGCGTGGTTGGCCTATTAAAAACCTTGGGCATGACCAAAAGTACGTCTGAGGCGATACGCTTGATTGAGCAGGGGGGCGTGAAAGTGAATGGGGAAAAAGTATCAGATACTGCGGCAATCTTGAACGAAGAGGGTGAATATATCGTGCAGATTGGGAAGCGTCGCATAGAAAAAGTGGTAATTAAGAAAGATTGATAAAAAACCTATTGACATCCTCCAGGAAATCGCTAGAATTCGCGTTCTCCTTTGTGGAGAGGTGTTCCTTAAGAATCTGAGAGACGAACTGTGCGGGTACTTTGAAGTCAAAGAAGTACTTTGAGTAATACAGAAGTAAAAGTAATAAATAGCAAGCTAGAAGTTAATTGCAAGCTAAGGAATAAACTGATGAAGAGTTTGATCCTGGCTCAGATTGA
>JAPLRL010000060.1 GCA_026399205.1 Gammaproteobacteria bacterium | reverse complement strand
TTTTTAAATAGAAAATATGTTTTTAACATAGTTGATCTCAATTTGACAAAGATCTAGCCAAATTCAGGAGGTCCTTCACTGCGTTCAGGATGACGTTTGTTCGTTGTGAGTGCTAATAAAACAAACTTATCCACAACCTGGGGAGTTACCCATTTTCGGGTTATTCAGCACAGGGCAAGGTAATCCCACCAAAAAATAACTGATGTCAAAGGTAGAATTTTCTCGTAATCAACCCTTGCAGCTTGGAAACGATATTGATTGTATGGCAACTGACACAGAGGAAAAGAAGGAAAGATTGTTGGCATTTTTAGTACAACATGACTTGCAGCACATTATACGGGTGATGTTATTTGATGAGTTACGGGCTTTGTCTTATCGACCGGACGCTCGTGTTCAACAGAGCGCGCATGCTCAGCTTAGTTTGTTGGCAGCTCCGGCTGTTGTCCTTTCTGGGGAGAATTTGAGTTGTATTTTGAGCAAAGCTGCTTAATGAGCTTATGAATATCCGAGCGGCAAAATGAATGGATCGAGTGCAGACGCAAAGGAGCGGAAGGGGTTTGCAGCGGTGGTTTGCCCCCTCTCTTGCAACGACGCTTTCAGTGTTAGGCGAAAACCGAAAACTTATCAGTGTTGAGTAAATCATCAAGTGATAGTCCTTGATATGTTATTTTATAACCATCAAATTGTTTAGATAAGGTTTGTGCTTTGTGTTTTAACTCCTTAAGATTGATGCGTTTTGCAGACATCTTGACCTCAGCGATATAAACATATTTTTCACGTTCATTCACGGCAACTATATCAATCTCATTGTTATGCCCACGTTCCCAATAATTACCAATTAGGTTAAATTGTTTAGTTAATTTTAACTTCTCGATAAAATACTTCTCAAGTAATCGTCCTGCATAGCTATCAAAATCCGCCTTAATGATGGATTTGATATAGTCATAATTTTCAATTTCTATTGCACTTTGATATTTATAAATAAACCGAAACCAAAAACTTAAAAAATTATCTTCGATATTGTATTTTTGTACTCGACCGTTAGGTTTAGCAAAAATAGGCCGAATGGTTTTAATAAGTCCAAAATCATTTTCCAAGCGATCTAAATAACCACCAATGCTTTTGCCTAAGATGGATTCTATGTCTGTTCTGGATGTTTTCGAGCTAGCAATAAGCGAGAGAATTGAAAAGTAAGTTGTGTAATCTTTTCCAAATTCCTCAATTAAAATATCACGGCCTTCATGGACAAAAATAGAACTGTTACTAAAAAACACGTCGAGCATTTCATCTAAATCGAAGGCGTGATTATCTGCAAAAATTTCAACATATTTAGCAACGCCCCCTGTAATCGTGTAAAAGGATAGCATCGATTTTGCTGTGATATTTGCTTGATAGTCCAAGAAAATTTCATGTAATGTATTAATTCCGAAGGCTTTTAATACCATCTTTTTGTTGGCACGACCATATAGTGGTTCTTTAGCATTCTCAAAAATTTTATGCATCATCGAATAAATTGAGCCAGATAAGATTAAATTTAATTTAGTACGATCTTTGTGTTGATCCCATAGATTCTGCATGTCCGCATAAATGGATGCGTTAACAGCAAAAAAATCCTGAAATTCATCAATGGCAAGGTTAAAAGGGGTTGTCTTAGAGAGATCGAGCAAATACTCAAAAAGTTTTGCAAATTGCGTAAATTCACCCAGTACTTTAATACCTAGACTAGCTTGAATTTGCTCAATGAATTCATTACAAAGTAAAGTTTCAGATTTTTTAGAAACAAAAAAATACACCAAATTGTCTTGGTAGCATTCTAATATTAATTTAGTCTTGCCGATTCTACGTCGCCCTACAATGAATGTCATTTGTGAATGGTTAATGGATTTTATTGCGGTGGAACGCAGTGTGGCTAATTCATCCTCTCTATTATAAAATTTCATTATAGCAACCCGTATTACAGTAATGTATGTTGCTATAATAGCACTGGTATTGAATATAGCCACTCAATTCGTAACTTCACCGCACACAATAATAATGAGCTTCTGAATATTCGAGGCTCGAATTTCGTGTCCCCCGGCAGCTCGGAGCGGTGATGAACACGTTTTTGCTAACCGGGGGGAGCTGGCCATTTATGAGAAGCAGGATGCTCTTCTAACATCCCTTCTAACTGTTGACTATAGTCTTGATTGGCGCCTCGGTATAAGGCGGGGCTATCTGGGTTATCAGAATATCTTCCTCTATATTGCTCGATAACCTTTTGTCCCTCTTGAGCCATCCACTCCATAAATTCCTCGGTTATTTTATTGTGGGGTCGATTCGTTAAAAGCGCATCTGCTGGCAGTAATAGTGTGGGCGGGCTTTTCTGAAAAGTATTTAAAAATAATCTTAATTGATTTCTATGTTCATTAGGCAACGCATAAAACGTGCCATTTTCAGATAAGGTGTAATAGCCTAGTCGATTTGCATTGCTTACGGTTTCATTGGGAAGCGCCTTCACTTCCCGATAGAATCCTTTTCGATAAACACTATCGACGAGAGTCGTTGCTCTTGCCAGCTCATTCTTTGCCATCATGAGCGCTTGATTCAACTTGCTAAGCTCCTGACTTAATTTTTCTTTTTCTTTCGCCGAGTGCTCATTAGCATTCAAATCATGTTCTATATTGTTTTTACGCTCTTCTAAGCCCTTTACTTTTTCCTCAGCTGCAACCGCTTCTCTCCCTTCCTTGATAAGTGCTTCTAACGTAATCGGTTTATATTCGCTTCCTAGTTTTTTCTTTAACTGTGAATTCACTCGATTTAAAAACAATTGACGCTCAATTTCATTGGTGGCCGAGTTATCATTTCTAGTCAACCAACACACACCCGGAGTCAACATAATTTTATCAATAGCATCATGAATTGAATCTGTGTCACTGATGCCTGCTGAATTATGTTGTGGTCCAATGATATCTAAATGCTCCATCCAGACATGAGCCACTTTTTCTGCATAAGGCGCGTTGCCTTTAAGTGCTTTCATTTCCTCATCTCGTTCATACACCACAGCAATATCAATCATCCCTTGTCTTAATCCCTCTAAGGATCCTTGAGTATTCGTCCCCCTCCAGGAAATAGCAATTGGCTTACCCCCTAACTCGGGGTGTTTATTTTGAATAAACCGTCTCGCCAATGCTTCTACAAGACCAGATTGACCGCCTCCGCCATTTGCAATCCGAACATCTAGCGTTGGAAGATCTTTTTCTTCTATTTCTCTCCCATCCATCATATAACTGACCTTACCTGTATTTTTATCTCTGGCGACTTTAATTGTTCCTGATGCCGTATAAATTTCATCTTGATCTTCAAAATTTCTGTTTGCCACAGGAATGTCTTGGGTTTCCATGACTTTCGGCTGCATCTTCAATAGAGCCTTGTGGAAATCATCCAGCATATTGGGAGGCATGTTCTTTCACCGCTAGTAGATATGTACTTATATTATATATTAAGATATTAGATATATCAATTTGAGTAATATTTGTGTAATAATTTACTTTTGATGGGGCATGATGAGTCTCTATGGGGTTATGATGGCGTTAATTTTGTAGAATATTTTGCCATGAACGGGAATAAATAGACAAAATAATGCAGGCTCGTTTGTACGAGTGCATCGTAGGGTGGACAAAGGAGCCTAACGATGATCTTGCAGGTTACTAGAAAACCTCAGGCGACGTGTTCACCGGTAGCTCGGAGCCACCGGTGGACACGTCGCCCAATAGCCTCCAGTATCCTGCAGATTCAATGCGGGGCTCCTTTGTCCACCCTACAACGACTCTACAACGACTCTACAACGACCCTACATTTTAAATGACCTCATGCGATAAAGCTTGGCCAGATCATCTTCGGTTTTACTCACCTGATAAGGCGCTGAAAAAACCGCTCGAGAACTCTGATAGTAAATCCCAATCGGCACAGGCGCTGCTGGAAATTGTAGCTTGGCCAACTGCATCGCATGCATCCAATTGCTAGTGTCATGCTGTAACAGTGACGGCGTATTCGATGGCACCGTCACGAACGCTCCATCTTGCATCGTTAACGCCTGACTCCCTTCCTGACCATACACCAACGGTTTACCTGCGTCTAACAATACGGTATGTGCTTGACGGTTCGCTTTTAACGCAAACTCATCAAACGCTCCTTGATTAAAAATATTGCAATCTTGGTAGATTTCAATAAATGACAAACCCTTGTGTTCGTGTGCCGCGCGCAATAACGTTGCTAAATGTTGCGGATCTTTATCAATGCCTCTGGCGATAAATGTAGCACCCGCTGCCAAGGCCATCACTAAAGGATTAATCGGCGCTTGATTCACCCCTTCCGGAGAGGTTTTCGTCACCTGCCCTAATTGAGAGGTCGGTGAAAACTGTCCTTTGGTTAAACCATACACCTGGTTATTAAATAACAATACATTTAAATTTACATTTCTACGCAAAGCATGAATAAAATGATTTCCACCAATACTGAGCGCATCGCCATCGCCTGTGATCACCCAAATGGCTAAATCGTCTCTTAAGGCTCGTAGCCCTGTTGCCACCGACAACGCTCGACCATGTATCGTATGAAACCCATAGGTATTCATGTAATAAGGCAGCCTTCCTGCACACCCAATGCCAGATACAAACACGTGTTGCTCAGGGGGTAATCCTAATTCTGGCATCACTCGCTGCAGTGCATTCAAAATGGCATAATCCCCACAGCCAGGACACCAGCGAACCTCTGTTGAATTGATAAAATCTTCACGCTTATACGAGCTCATGTTTGGCCTCCTCAATCATCGCAGCAGTTAAACGACTCACTGAAAAAGGCTGTCCATTACATTGTGACAACAGCTGAGCATCCACTAAATACTGAGAGCGTATCACCTGACACAAATGGCCGGTATTGAGCTCTGCAACCAAAACCAAGCGAAATCGTCGCAACGCATCGCCTAAATCTAAGGGCAACGGATTCAAATGACGTAAATGAATGTGCGCCACTTTTAAACCCGCTTCAAGACAATGCTGTATGGCGGTTTTGACACTGCCATACGTGCTTCCCCAACTCACCACCACCATTGCAGCATCGATTTCACCTTCTATCACTAATTGCGCGTAAGACTTGGCAATTCCCGCAATTTTTTTTGACCGCGTGGCCACCATCAATGCATGGTTCTCGGCATCATAACTCACCCGACCTTGCTCGCCTTGTTTTTCTAAGCCACCGAGTTGATGAATATAACCAGGTGTTCCTGGTACATTCCAGCTACGGCCATCAAGCTCATCTCGCGAAAACGGTGCGATAGACCGATTTTGCTGGATGTTCACTACCTTAACGTCGGCTACATCCGGAATAGACCACAACTCTGTCGCATTCACCAAATACGCATCTAATAAAAGAATCACGGGGGTTGTATAGCGAACAGCCATATCAAAAGCATCTAAAATAGCTTGGAAACAATCATTCGGTGAAGACGCTGCAATCACCGGCAAAGGCGCCTCCCCATGTCGACCATAGAGTGCTTGATGCAAATCACTTTGCCCGGTCTTCGTGGGCATGCCGGTTGAGGCCCCAGCTCGCTGGACATTCACAACAACCACAGGCAATTCGGTCACCACAGCTAAACCCAAAGCTTCTGTTTTTAAATCAAACCCAGGGCCCGACGTACAGGTCATTGCAAGCTGCCCCCCAAAAGAAGCGCCCAAACAAGCACACAGTGCAGCAATCTCATCTTCGGCTTGAAATAAAGCAACGCCAAAGTCAGCTAATTTAGCAGCTGCATGTAAAATTGCAGATGCAGGCGTGATAGGATACCCCGCCACCAATAAGGGGCGCTCTGTTTTAACACATAAGGTCGCTAATCCCAATGAAAGGGCTTCAACCCCTGTCACTTGGCGATAGGCACCTGTTTCTCGCATCAGAGGGTTAAATTGATACGCTTGACGCGATAATTCTAAGGTCATCGCATAATTATACCCAGCCAATAAGGTGTTACGATTACACTGTGCCATTTTTAATTGAGATTTAAATTTATCCTCAATAAAATGCTCACAAGGCGCCGTCGATAAATCAAATAACCAGAGCACGATACCCAAAATATAAAAGTTTTTGCTTTTTTTAGCTTGAGCATGCGTGACCTCTAAGTCTTTAACGGCCATCAAGGTCCGGCTAATCAGGGGCACAGAAATAACCTGATAATGCTCTGTTTGAGTCGCTAAAAAATCAGGATGGCTATTGGCTTTTTCCCAATCTTTAGCGGTAAACCCTTCTTCGTTGATGATTAATAAACCACCCAATGCCAAGCTTTCCAGCGAATGCTTTAATGCAGCAGGGTTCATCGCAACCAAAACGTCTAATTGTTCACCCGCCGTAAAAATAACCTGCGAAGACATCGCCAATTGAAAACCAGAAACCCCAGCTAATGTCCCAGCAGGTGCGCGAATTTCAGCAGGAAAATCAGGGAGCGTGCGTACGTCTAGCCCTGATAGTGCCGCCGTGATGGTAAGTTGTTCACCCACTAACTGAACGCCGTCGCCTGAGTCTCCCACGATGCGTATTACGATTGAATCATGCATGCTCACTCTTTATCTCACAACCTTTTCTAAGTAATGTGCTAAACCAATCATCAGCACACTTCCAATAATATCCACAAAATAATGCCAGCCTAATAAAAAACAAGACGCAGCAAGGCACGCATTATACACCAACAATACAATAAAAACCGTAGGCCAGCAACGTGTTAACCAAGCTGAGAACCACGCCATGATGACATGAAAAGAAGGGAATGAAATCAGCCCCCCTTCTAGCGTGGTTGGTTGTAAATAATGATGTATTTGATTGAATTTCAATCCGGTTGCATATTGATTTGCATCAAAATAGGGGCTCACACCCATGCTAGCAGGTGCTGTTGACGGGAAAAAATAATAGAACGTATAGCCCATAATTGCGCTAAACAACATGCATCGATAATATTGAGTTAATAAACCACGCTTTCTAAATAAAATCACTAAAAGAAAACAAAAGATCACCTCTAGATCAATGGCAATATAAATGCCGTCTAGCACGTGTTTTAAGTGAGGATGGCTATGTAACCAAGTGACCCACTCCCCAACATGAAAGTGTAAAGCATCATCTGCTCGAACCAGGTGCGCATCAATAGGCATAAAAGGCGTATATTGAATTTGTGCCCCGCCCCAAAGGAGGAGATAAAAAAATAACGTTGCAAATAAGGCATCTTGGAAGAAACAGCCAATCCGGCTGTAGCGCCCAAAATTGGCTTGAATGCCTAGAGTAATAAGGGTGAATACGACGCAGATTTGTAAAAAAAGATCATCTAGCGAATAGGTGTTTCCTGGGTAATGATAGACGAATTGGTTGACTGAGTAGGCGGTTAGACCTAATAAAATATAAACGCCCAATAAAAGAGTGGTGAAGCCGTAGGGTGGACAAAGGAGCCTCGCTTTGAGCCCAGAAAATACACGACCCCCTCTGGCGACGTGTCCACCGTGACTAGGAGCCACCCCAGTGGTGGGTACGTCGCCAGAAAGCTCCAAGCGACCTGTAAGCTCAACGCGTGGCGCCTTTGTCCACCCTACGATTCCATCACTCCACCGAGACATGCGCACTCCGATACAAAGCCCGCGTTTTAAGAATCCGTCCATCCAACAGATGATCAATCAAAACACGCATTAATCTCTTCGCATCTTTCAGTAAATCGGGGCTAGCCCACTCTCCGCGTGACAACGACAAACAACTCATCCCCGCTATCCCTGTGGTTGCCTCAACCAAGCCCTCTCCTGGAATGCACTGATAATATTTTTCCGCCTCAATCGGCTTTAAACTTCTAGCATCAACCGTTAGTGAGATAGCATAGCCCAGTGATTGTAAAAGCGTCCATTCAAATTGTCTCAATGCCATTTCTAATGCACTGCGAGAACGTTCCACCGCTCGCAAGAGATCAAGCGTTTGCACATAGGCATCATAAATAACGGATTCAGACTCTTGAAAACCCAATAGATGAATGAGTAATTCATTTAAATACCACCCAGCGAATAAGGCGTCACCACTCAGTAAGGTCGGCACGGTATCAATTTCAATGCGGTTGACTTGAATCCACGGCCCACGCGTTTGTGTGACAAACCAAAGAGAGACGAAGGGTTCAAGAAAACGATGTTTAGTTTGGGAGCTAACTTTCATCCAGGCCGTAAACAGCCCTTTTTCACGACAAAAAAGCGTTAAACGCCATTTGGTCGTAGACAACCGGGTAGCCTGTAATAAAAATCCTTTTATGTCATGCGTTGTCATATCCAAACTGTTTCAATAGGTGCTGGCTATCAGCCCATCCTGATTTTACTTTACAGTAACACGCCAAAAATATTTTTTTGCCAATCAAGGTTTCCATTTCTAGGCGAGCTTCTGTCGCGATGCGTTTCAATTTTTTGCCTTGATCGCCAATCACCATGCGTTTATGGTTTTCTTTATCGACCACAATCAACGCATGAATGCGATCTAAGCGTTCATTTTCTTCATACGACTCAATCTCTACAGTAGCCGAATAGGGCAACTCCTGTCCACATAAGCGAAAGATTTTTTCACGAATCAATTCTGCACACAAAAATCGCACAGAACGGTTGGTGACTTGGTCTGCAGGATAATGCCATGCTTGCTCGGGCAATAACGATTGAAAATGACTGGAGAGCTGATGAATTTGCGCCCCTGTTTTCGCAGAAACCGGAATCATAGCCTCAAAAGGATAACGCGCTTGCATGCTTTCTAAAAAGGGTAATAATTCATCTTTATTTTTAAGTTTATCGACTTTATTAATAATGAGTACACTGGGTGTATGACTCGCTGAAAGTGCTTGTAAGACATATTCATCTTCAGCACGATACTGCAAGGCCTCAACCACCATCCCAATCACATCCACCCCATCTAAGCAAAGCATGGTGGTTTTATTCATCAAGCGATTAATCAGTCGCCCACGCGCCTGATGAAGCCCTGGGGTATCCACATAAATGCTTTGATGCGCGTTTTCGGTATGAATCCCCAAGACCGCATGACGCGTGGTTTGAGGTTTAGCCGAAGTGATACAGACTTTTTCACCCAAAAGGGTGTTTAATAACGTAGACTTTCCTACATTAGGACGTCCAACCAAGGTAATCATACCGCAATACTGCTTTTGACTCATAAGACACAATTCTGTATATAATTCACCCATTCTAACAGAAAATTAAAAAAGATACTAGAGAATAATGACGCAGGATACTAGCCATTATTGATTAACCCTAATCGCTGACATCTTTCCTCTAATACACTCATATACTTTTCCTGCATCGCCTGCGATAAAAAACTACATCCAATGAGGTAACGCCAAGTCGGAAGCATTCGCTGAATGGTTTGCGTCACGTCCTGGATCACATTCTGATTTAAGCCCAGTCGCTCAATGGCGAGATATTCCAAAAAATCCTTTTTTTTAAAGTTTCTTTTTTTACCATTTAAAGGTAATGCGGTTTCTTCTTTAGGATCTTTTTGTGCGATCGTCGTATTCAATAGATCATAGGCAGGTGAGAGCGTAATCAACTGATCTCGCGTTAAAAGAGAAAAATTTTTCAAATGCATGTCTTCGTTACCGATAAGAAAATTAAATACTGTGAGTTTAAATAGTTTTACAAACTCTATTTTTGGAAACGTACAATAGGTTGAAATCACCGAAATCACCTTTTCCATCGAACTTTCATATTTAGTATACCGATCAACTCCTAATAATTGAGCAAAGTCTTCTAGCGCTAATTTTTTATTGTGTCCGATACGATCAAAGCGCTTAATAAAATAGGTCATACTGTTGTCTTTAGAGTAAACCAAACCATGTACTGGAACTTCAAGACCAATGGTCGCAGCTAAGGTCATGGTGATGGCTTCATTTTCTGGCAATTCCGCATAATACTCACTCTGCGGTTTTAATATAAAATGGCCTTGTTGATCAACCATCTCAAACCGCTCTTCTTTAATTTTTAATTGTGCACTGAACTTTGTTTGCACGCCCTGAATAGACATTTTCCCTACTCGCGCAACGGCTTCTTGGCGCTGCTCATCCGCATTTAAGGTTAAAGGATAAAGGTTGTTTAATTGCGCAGATAAAATATGCAATCCTCGTTGCGAGTATGTTTCCTCATCGCTAATCACTTCATACGTAATGGGGCAATGCTTCATACTTGCTCCTTGATAACCACCGCACCCACCACATCATGCCCGACTTTCATGAGTTGCCCAAAGTAGTCATTTTTGTCTAATTTATATTTGCGTAACAACGCTTCAAGTAAAACCCCTTCTGGTAGGAGCCCCTCAAAAAAGGGCGGGAACTGCTTGAATTCATACCTATTTATTTTTAAAGGCATCGTTAGAGAAACAGGGGCGCCCTGATAATCGGCAGAATAAGTAAATCTATACTGCCCTCCCTCTAATTCTTCTAATAGGCCTGCCTCAACGTGATTAATAAATATACTGGCTTTTCTCATACGTCACCCTCTGATATTTTCGGGAATGGGGTTTCAAATTTCATTTGGATGTTCAATACTGCTAATACCTTTAATAAGGTATTAAGCTGTACCGTCTCTTTACCTTTTTCAAGATCAAACACAACCGTTTTACCCACCCCTGCGAGCATCGCTAGTTTTTGTTGGGTTAATCCACTTTTTTTACGATAGTAGCGCAGAGTTGTTGCAATTTCTGTTGATGACATCGCTTCACCTAGATATTATGCATATATTACTGTTATAGCAGTAATAGTAATATAAATCTACTGGAATGATGTTTGTTTTGGTTTGAATCGCAATATTTTACTGCTTTGGCGGTAATTTATATGTTTTTGTTTTATTTTGATTCGATCAACCCTGTAAATAATGTTTTTTTACTGCTATGGAAGTAAATTTTGACGTGAAGGGTAGTTTTAACCCTCTCCCCAGCCCTCTCCCGCGATGAGGCTCAGTTTTCTTCTCTATTTTCCGGCGCGGGAGAGGGGGTGGATTGTGCTAACTGATGTACATCTTCAACACATACGGGTTGTAACTCTGGTACCAAACTCTTCAACAAAAATTGTAACTCGCTCTCGTCATGGGCTTCACACGCATAGGTTAATAGCTGCATGGTTTGGGCTAGCTCTTCCCAAGAACGGGGTCTGAATGATGCTTTAAAGAGTTTATCGTGCTCAGTTTGAATCAAAGGCTCGTCTGCGTGAAACAGTTCTTCATACAACTTTTCTCCGGGACGCAACCCGGTATAGACAATCTCTATATCTCGACCACTAAACCGAATCATTTGTTCTGCAAGATATCTAATTTTAACCGGATCGCCCATGTCTAAAACGAAAATTTCGCCGCCACTTCCATTCACAGTTGACTGAAGAATCAGTTGGCAAGCTTCGGGAATGGTCATAAAAAATCGTTCAATCTCTGGGTGGGTGACCGTCAAGGGGCCCCCTTCTTGCAATTGTTTACGAAATAGCGGCACCACACTTCCGGTTGATCCTAATACATTGCCAAAGCGCACCGTGATAAATTGAGTTTTGACGCGATCGTTTAAATTTTGACAATACAATTCTGCAATGCGTTTGGTCGCACCCATCACATTAGATGGATTCACTGCTTTATCTGAAGAAATTAAAATAAATTTATAAACACCTGCATCAACACTCGCTTGAGCGACCACTTGCGTGCCAATCACGTTATTCCAAACCGCTGCGCGAATACGCGATTCAAGTAAGGGAACATGTTTATAGGCTGCGGCATGAAACACGACATCAGGTTTAAACTGGCTGAACCAATACTGCATTTCTTGTTGATCTGTCGTGCTGGCCAGTACAAATGCAAGTTCGGTCGTACTTGATTGTACTTTAAGCTCTTGCTCCATTTGATATAAATGATATTCCGCGTGATCAATTAAAATGAGTTTGGCTGGATGTAATTGTAAAATTTGACGACAGAGCTCCGAACCGATAGATCCGCCACCACCGGTGACCAATACACATTTTCCAAGGATGTCTGCACGAATTTTATCCCAATCTAAATGAATTTCATCTCGACCTAACAAATCCTCTAAACTCACCTCTCGCAACGCTTTGACTTCCACCCGACCATCCATTAAATCAGATAGCCCGGGGAGTGTTCTAAAGGGAATGTGAGCACTTTCGCATTGCTCCACAATACGCCGCATGATAGAAGAGCCCGCTGAAGGAATCGCAATAAAAATAAGCTCGGCTTTTAATTTTTTAACCAGTGTAGGAATATCAGCAAACCGCCCCATCACACGCACACCGTGGATTTCTAAGCCTTGCTTGCCGATTTGATCGTCAATAATAGCAATGGGTACATAATCAGACGTTCGATGTAAATCGCGAATCAACCCTTCGCCTGCGCGCCCTGCCCCAATAATCAACACCCGCGTTAATCCGTCTTTTTCTTTTTTACTTTTAAATTGATCCCAGTGCAGGCGTCTTGTGATTCGGCCAAGACTCAAGGTGGCACAATAAATAATGGCATATAAAGGCAGCACCGAACGGGGTAGATGTTGAATTGTTGTGGTTAAATAAAATGCTGGAATAATGATCATTAAGGTATAAAATACAGATTGAAAAATTCTAACCAGATCGTTCATTGAGGCAAACTGCCATAATCCTCGATAAATTTTACAGTAACAATAACACCCTACTTGCGTGATAAATAAGAGTAAAAATGATAGCTTGGCATCATGTGAAAACAAGGTCGTAGGTAGTGGTTTTAAATTAAACCGCAGCCAATAAGCCATATACCAAGCAAACGGAATGGCTAGGCCATCATACAAAAAGACAGGTAATTTTTTATAAAATTTAATCAAAAACATAATTAATATGGATTATCACTATCAATATAATGGTGTGTAACCTGAAATTGAGTCGCCAGATGGTTCCCTAAGGCTTGAATCCCTAATTTTTCGGTTGCATGATGACCACATGCAAAATAATGTAATCCCAACTCCTTTGCTTGACAATAAGTTCGCTCAGAAATCTCGCCACTGATATAAGCATCAACGCCCAAAGACGCTGCAGACTCAATATAGTCTTGAGCCGCTCCGGTACACCATGCAATTCGTTTAATCGGACGCTCGCCTGCTTGTACTGGGTTTACTTGTCCAAATACGTCTCTCAACCATGCAAGGCACGCATCAAACGATTGTGGGGCTGCTAACTGCCCTGACCATAAAAGATGAGGCGTGCGATTGAGCGTATGAGATTCCATATGGGTTAACTGAAGCATCTTGCCCAACTGCACATTGTTACCTAATTCTAAATGACAATCTAAAGGAAGATGATAAGCAAACAAGTTCATATCGTTCACCATGAGTGCTTTCACTCTTTCTTTTTTGATGCCCACCAGCTGCGGCGCTTCATTTTTCCAAAAATAACCATGATGCACTAACAAGGCATCCGCTTTGCATTGTACCGCGGCTTGAATGACCTCTAACGAGGCACTCACCGCCGTACAAATTCTTTCAAGTTTGGGTTTACCCGCGATTTGTAGTCCATTGGGTGCATAATCAGAATACAACTGCACCTGCAATAATTCATCCAAATACTGAGATAACTGTGTCACATCCATGGTTAAACAGAGATCCGTTTAATTTCTGCGCCCAACATTGATAGTTTTTCTTCAATGCGCTCATAACCCCGATCTACATGATAAACGCGATTAATTTCTGTTTCGTCATGGGCTGCAAGGCCTGCCAAAATTAACCCAGCTGAAGCACGTAAATCGGTTGCCATCACAGGCGCACCGGTTAAATGATCGACGCCTGAAATCACTGCGGTATTGCCGTTTAGGCGAATATGCGCGCCCATGCGTTTTAATTCTTGAACATGCATAAATCGATTTTCAAACACGGTTTCCGTGATGGTTGCCGCACCTTCTGACACCGCATTCAACGCCATCCATTGTGCTTGCATATCAGTTGCAAAACCAGGGTACGGTGCAGTTGAGATATCCACCGCCTTAGGGCGTCGACCCGTCATGTCGATATTGACCCAATCAGGACCTTGTGTCAGCAAACCACCGGCTTCTTCAAGTTTAGATAAAATCATGAGTAAATGTTGTGGCACGACACGTTTTACCGTTACTTTACCTTTGGTAATTGCACCCGCCACTAAATAGGTTGCCGCTTCAATTCGATCGGGCATGACGTCATACTCGCCTCCGCGCAACATCTTTACGCCTTCTACTTCAATCACCGAAGTACCAGCACCTGTGATTTTTGCGCCCATTTGAATTAGAAAGTTGGCTAAATCAACCACTTCAGGTTCTCTTGCCGCATTTTTAATGATGGTTTTCCCTTCTGCAAGCACCGCCGCCATCAACACATTTTCTGTGCCTGTGACCGTCACCGTATCAAATGCGATGAGCGCTCCTTTCAATGGTTGGCCTGACGTCGTCGCATAAATATAGCCATTTTTGACTTCAACTTCCGCCCCCATCAATTTAAGGGCTTTTAAATGTAAATCAACCGGTCGCGAGCCAATTGCACAGCCACCGGGTAAAGACACTTGCGCTTCACCAAAACGCGCTAATAACGGACCCAAAACTAAAATAGACGCCCGCATGGTTTTAACAAGCTCATAAGGGGCGACAAATTGATTCACATCTGAGGCATCAATTTGAACATTCATATGATCAGCCAAGACCAGCTTAACACCCAGCTGCCCTAATAACTCCATCATCGTCGTCACATCACGCAAATGCGGTACATTAGACAAGGTCACATGATCCTCAACCAATAGCGCTGCTGCCATAATAGGTAATGCAGAATTTTTTGCACCCGAAATGGTGATTTCCCCATGAAGTGGTTTTCCTCCATGAATCATTAACTTATCCACTGTGTTTCTCCCATTCTGCGTTCGTCCAAGTTTTTAAAGTGAGTGCATGCAACTCACCACTTGTGATCCAATGTTTTAATTTAGCATAAACCCACTGCTGCCTTTTTAAGGTTGATAATCCCAAAAAGATATCACCCACAACTGTTAATTCGTAATGGTAACCATCACCAGAAACATCAACGGATTCAACCGTAGGTTCTGAACGAATTGCTTTAATAATGTCATCATTTGTAACCATTATTCGCCTTCTAATATCTCTTCAACACCAAAAAAACGGATAAATGATAAAATATTATCAGATAGTCCTTCAAAATGACATTTTATTTTGCGGTTTAAGCTGATTTTTTTCGCTTCAATCAAAAAAGCAAGGCCCGCTGAATCGCATTCTAAGACATCACTGAGATCAAAAACACAGTGATCGTCATTCAAAACAGATAGAAATTCAATCAGTCGGCCCCTATCTGACATCACCGTTTCAAAGGTCATATGGGGCGACAGCATAAAAGTTGCCATTACGATTTGGCCTTAGCATGAGCTTGATTGTTCAACTTATCCGTTAACTCACCCACACTGTTTTTACGCAGCGCGTCTTCAAATTGAGAGCGGTAACTTTGTAATAAACTCACCCCTTCAACGCTAAGATCATAAATTTTCCACTCGCCTTTCAGTGACACCAAACTATAGTCTAGTGGAATGGGTGGCCCTACGGGGCGAACGATCTCACTTTCAACACGCACAAAACGCCCTTGAACTCCGCCTCTGATCGGATGAAAACGAATGGTTTCTCCTTGATATTTTGCCAAAGGCGTTGCATACGTTCTAATCACCAACTGGGTGAATGCCTTGGTAAAAGCTGTTTTTTCCTGCATAGAGGCACGATGCCAAGCTTCGCGACCCAGCACAGAACGTGACATACCAACGGTATCAACATGCGGGAGTAAGTATTCTTCTACCGCTTGATTAATCACTTTCGAATTGGATTTTAATTCTGATTGATGAGTTTTTAAAACCGCTACAATGTTCTGTGCTATACGGTCTAACACCTGAACAGGCGGCGCCTCAGCATAGCCCCATTGAGACAACCCAATGAACACCCCAATCACACACGCTTTAAACATACGCATCACTATTTGCTCCTATTTTTTGCTATTCATATTAAACACCAATTGCCCAATGAGATTTTCTAGAATCATGGCTTCTTGAGTATGTGGAATTTCATCGCCATTACGCAAATAAAGATGTTTTGAGGCAGCATCTTCCTCAAAACCCGGCACCAAACTAATGTAATTAGACCCCAACAAGCCTTGTGTTAAAATTCTTGCGGTTGCGTCTTCATAAGGAATAGGCTTATCTTTCCTCAATTGCAAGGTCACTTTCGCGTTTAAAGAGCCCGGTTGTAAACTGATGCCAGCCACTTCACCAATGGTCACACCCGCAACAGTGACCGGTGCACGCACTTTTAATCCACCAATATTTGAAAAATAGGCGGTGACCGTGTAGGTGTCTTTAGTTGAAAAGCCAGATAAGCCGGCTATTTTCATCGCCAGAATCAGCATCGCGGCTAACCCTGCCAACATGAATACGCCTACGGATAAATCAACATATTGGTGTTTCTGCATTTACCAGTCTCCAATCATAAAAGCCGTCAATAAAAAATCGAACCCTAACACAGCAAGAGAAGAAAAAACCACGGAACGAGTTGTTGCTTCACTGATGCCTTCTGCAGTAGGCTCACTGCTAATCCCCTGATATAACGCTACCCAGACCACAAGAAACGCAAAGACAACGCTTTTGATGATTCCGCCTAGAATATCCGTTCTAAAGTTGACAGAGGCCTGCATATTTGACCAAAAACTACCGCTGTCTATACCCATCCACATAACGCCTACGACGTATCCACCATAAATCGCGATTACTGAAAAAATCAGCGATAAAAGGGGTAAAGCCAAAAAACCAGCCAAGAACCGTGGGTAAACCACGCGTCCGAGGGGATCAACTCCCATCATATCCATACTGGCCAGTTGTTCGGTCGCTTTCATTAAGCCAACTTCAGCGGTTAACGCAGAGCCTGCGCGCCCTGCAAATAATAAGGCACTGATCACGGGCCCTAATTCACGCGTAATAGTGAGTGCTAACAACTGCCCTAACTGGGTCGTTACCCCAAATTTATCTAGGGTATGATAGCCTTGTAAGCCCACAACCATGCCAATAAAAACAGCTGAGACAACCATGATTAAACAAGACAGAACCCCAATATGGTACAGCTGCCCCCATGCGTCTCTTAATAATTGTTTCCAAACGGGTTTTCTTGCGAAAATACAAAATAAAAATAAGCCTGTTCTGCCTAAATTTGCAATCATTTGACGCGTGGATTGCCCAACGCTTGCGATACCCTCAAGAAATATCATCTAACAACTCCCGTTCAAGTGGACTCGCTGGATAATGAAAAGGCACCGCGCCATCGGCTTCGCCATGCATAAATTGTTTTACTTTAGGAGAAGAAGAGGCTTTTAAATCCTGAGGCGTGCCTTGATCAATCACGCGCCCTCCTGCAATTAAATAAAGATAGTCGGCAATTTGACACGTTTCTTCGATATCATGCGAAACTAATATGGTGGTACCCCCTAATAATTCGCTGGTTCTTTTGATCAACCGCATCAACACGCCTTTTGAAATAGGGTCTTGGCCGGTAAAGGGCTCATCATACATCATCACTTTAGGGTCAAACACCAACGCACGTGCCAAGGCCACTCGTCTTGCCATGCCGCCTGAGAGCTCATCTGGCATAAATCCGTGAACGCCTCTTAATCCAACCGCCTCGAGTTTCATCAAGACGATGGTTTTAATCAATGACTCATCGAGCCTTGTATGTTCCCTCAGCGGAAAAGCGACGTTTTCGAACACGGTTAAATCGGTAAACAGCGCGTTACTTTGAAAGAGCAATCCCATTTTTCTACGGGCGCGATATAACTCTTTTTGACCCAATTGATGGATATCGGTTCCGGCTATCAACACACGTCCTGCATCAGGGCGCATTTGAGCACCGATTAAACGCAGTAAGGTTGTTTTACCGCTTCCGCTGGGCCCCATGATTCCTACTGTTTTTCCCTCAGGAACCTCAATAGAAATACGGTCTAAAACGCGGCGATGACCTCTATAATAGGTCAGTTTTTGGATTGTCACCATGGGTGAACGCATGTTTTATGACCCTACGTTTTTAAATAAAATGATGATTGTCATCTACTCATCATAGCCATTATACAATAAAAAGCTAGTCGATGCATGGAATTCACTTTATAATAACTCGTTAACAACGCGGAATATCAATGAATGCCAACTTCACGTAAAACACTGACTGTTTTTTCACTCGTCATGATCAATGTCATCGCGGTAGACAGTTTACGGACCTTACCCATCAGTGCGGCCCTAGGCTTATCGCTTATTTCATATTATCTGTTTGCGGCAGTGGCCTTTTTTATCCCCGTTGCTTTAGTCGCCGCAGAGCTCGCCACCACCTACCCTAAAACAGGCGGTTTATATATCTGGACCCGCGAAGCCTTTGGCGGAAAAGTTGGATTTTTAACCATTTGGTTACAGTGGATTTACAATGTCGTATGGTACCCAACCATTCTTGCCTTCATTGCATCTACGTCTTCTTATCTTTTTGCACCCGATCTCGCCAATAATCCTGATTATATCCTCATCACCAGCGTCGGATTATTTTGGCTCTTTACGCTTTTGAATGTCTTTGGCATGAAATTATCCAGTTTAATCAGTACGATTGGTGCTTTATTTGGCACCATTTTACCCATGATAGTGATTATCAGTTTAGGGATAGCTTGGTTGATGAGCACTCATCCTACAGCGATACATTTATCTGATCCGATACTCCCCACCTTCCATTCTTTACACGAGCTCGCGCTACTTCCTGGCATTTTATTTGGTTTACTCGGCATGGAAATGTCTGCTGTGCATGCTGAGGAGGTTAAAAATCCTCAACGAGATTATCCAAAAGCCTTGCTTTATTCTACTGTGATTATTTTTGGCACGCTGATGTTTGGTTCTTTAGCCATCACGCTTGTTGTTTCTCCACAGCACTTGAGCATCCTCTCTGGATTACTTGACGCCTTTCAAATTTTCTTTCAGGCATGCCATCTACCCTGGATGACACAAGTGGTGGCAGGCCTGATTATTTTAGGCGCATTAAGTGGTGTTTCCGCCTGGATTATCGGCCCGACCAAAGGATTATTAGCCGCCGCTCATGATGGGATGCTTCCCCCCTACTTGGCCAAAGTCAACCGGCATGGCGCCCCCTTACGTATTTTGTTGATTCAAGCCGTCATTGTGACGATTCTGTGCTCTTTGTTTTATTTATTTGATACGGTCAGCGCTTCCTATTGGCTCTTAACAGATTTGAGTGCACAACTGGCCTTGATTGTTTACATTCTTATGTTTGCAGCAGCCATTAAGCTACGCTTCAGCGCAGCGCATCTCCCAAGACCATTTCGAATTCCAGGCCCCAGGATCATCATGATTTTAGTGGCAGGCTCCGGATTACTCTGCTGTGTGTTCGCAACATTACTTGGCTTCATTCCACCAGCCCAAGTTCAAATCCATCATGTGCTTAAATTCGAACTCATCTTAATCAGCGGCATTGTCTTATTCATGGCTGTTCCATGGTATTTTTTATCTAAAAAACCGTAGGGTGGTTAGGCGCATCATGGACGCCTGCGCTTGGCACGGAGCCTCGTAGGGTGGACAAAGGAGCCTGGCACTGAGGCTTGCTAATGACCGGAACCCTTCGGCGACGTGTCCACCGGTGGCTCGGAGCTAACTAGTTGCTGAAAACGATGGCTCAGTGCTCACACGGAAAGCTCGGTGCCACCCCTGGTGGGCACGTCGCCTGACAGATTGTTGCTAACCGGCAAGATCATCGTTAGGCTCCTTTGTCCACCCTACGACTTGCTCGATAGGCGTCAGTGTCTCTCGAAAATGGTGATTAGCACAAGAACACCGTAGGGTGGACAAAGGAGCCTGGCACCGGACTTACTACTTACCGGAACCCTTCGGCGACGTGTCCACCGGTGGCTCGGAGCTTGCTAGTTGCTGAAAACGATGGCTCAGTGCCCACACGGAAAGCTCGGTGCCAC
>JAPLRL010000051.1 GCA_026399205.1 Gammaproteobacteria bacterium | reverse complement strand
TTAAGGTACACGTCATCCTGAGCGATAGCGAAGGATCTCCTCCAGCCAGTCATATGCCAATTTGTAGGAGATCCTTCGCTATCGCTCAGGATGACGCGGGGAGTTACGTTTTATGGATAAAGGGAGTCTATCGTGTACAAAAAAGTATTGTTTTCAACAGATTTCGATGAAGTTGGTATTTATGCGGCTCATAAAGCAAAAAAAATAGCTGATGAAAATGCGGCTGTTTTATATTTAGTGCACGTGGTTGAGCCTATTCCTGCCTATGCGTATCCAGGATTTGCAGGATTTGCAGAAGTTGAAGTGGCCATTCGTGAACAAGCAGAAAAAGAGTTAGCGTCGCTTGCTAAAAAATTGGATGTCAAAACCGCACATTGTTTTTTAGAGTTTGGTTCGACAAAAAATGAAGTGTTACGTGTTGCACAAGAACAAAAAATTGATTTAATCGTCACCGGAAGTCATGGCAAGCATGGGATCGCCTTGTTACTTGGCTCCACTGCGACATCCATTTTACATGGTGCCGCATGTGATGTGTTGATTGTGCATGCCAAAGATCACCATTGATTTGGTGGGTCATTAGGGACTTTTTCTGGAACTTGATCTAAGGGAATAGGGTGACTTTGAGGATGATTGTCGCCCGATGTTCCCAATGATTGAGTTTGGATAGTATCCATATTGCTCTCAGGATAGGTCGTAGTTGCACTGTCCGTTCCCGATAGCGGCGCTAAGGTTTGTGTGCGTGGTGCGAGCGGTGGCGGAGGGGGGAGTTTTAGAGGATTTGGGGGTGGCATTTCATCGGCGAAGCTTGTTCCACAGAGGATGAGTAAGCTGGTGAGGATGGGAAGAATGATACGCATGGTGGGTTCTCCTGTTGGTGTTTATAAACTATAGACACACTTTTGGCGATTGTCATTATTTGTTGGGCCAAGGCCCAACCTACTTCCGCCGTACGTTGGGCCTTGGCCCAACGTATTTTTACACTCGACACGCCATCAATGCCGAAATATAACCTTGCGCCATAGCTTCTCTCATCGTTATAATCACTTATTCTGAAGATATTTTACGGTGAACACCATTATATCATTTATTAAAAAATTATTACGCCAAACTAAACCTAAACCCAAGCAGGCTGTGCCGGGTGCGATTGATCCACACTATCTTGTGTCTCGAGCGCATCATCGAATTTCTAAAACACATGTGAGTGCGAATGCGTTAAAAGTCATTGCTCGTTTACATCAAGCCGGATTTCAAGCGTATTTAGTGGGGGGCGGGGTGCGTGATTTATTACTGAATAAGCAACCCAAAGATTTTGATATTGCAACGGATGCAACCCCCAATGAAGTTCGCAAGTTATTTCGTAATGCACGCATCATTGGTCGGCGCTTTAAATTAGTGCATGTTTGGTTTTATCGTGAAACCATTGAGGTTGCCACGTTTAGAGCATCAGAACCCACAGATGACAATCAAAAAACCAATGAAACAGGCATGCTTATTCGTGATAATGTCTATGGCAATTTATTTCAAGATGCATGGCGGCGAGATTTCACGATTAATGCGCTATATTATGAGCCAGAAAGTGGGTCGGTGGTCGACATTATTGGGGGGATGAAAGATGTTCAAGCTGGCGTCTTACGTATTATTGGTGAGCCAGTGGTGCGTTATCAGGAAGATCCGGTCAGAATGTTACGTGCGATTCGATTCGCGGCGAAACTTCATTTAACCATCGATCCGCATACAGCGGCTCCGCTCCTTCTGTGGAATAAACTCATCGCAGAAGTATCTAGTTCTCGTTTATTTGATGAAGTCGTTAAATTATATCAATGCGGCGAGGGGCGGATGGCTCAGCAGTTATTGATGCAATATGGCATATTTGAGTATTTATTTCCAACGGCTCATGCACTGTCGCAAAGCCAATACCCTTTGCAAGCGTTGCTAAACCTAGCGCTAGAAAGCACAGATGCGCGGATCAAACAAGAAAAAACCATCAACCCTGCTTTTATCTTCGCAATTATGCTTTGGTTTCCATTGCAAGAACACATGCGGCAGTTGCAAGAAACGGGGTTAAGTCCACTGCATGCCCTAGAACAAGCTATGTCGATTGTGATCAATACACAAAACAGAGTGGTGACTATTCCTAAACGCTTTACGCAAATGATGCGAGAAATTTGGGTGTTACAATATCGTTTCTCTAAACGCTTAGGTGGGCGGGCACAACATTTAATGACCCATCCGCGCTTTCGAGCCGCCTATGATATGTTAGCGCTTAGGGCGTTAGCACAAGACGCACCCCAAGATTTAGCCGCTTGGTGGACGCGATTTCAAGAAGTGGATGAAGTACAGCAAATCAAAATGGTCGGGGATATCATGCCCGCGAATAAGCAAAAAAAGAAGAAAAAATCGACATCATCATGACTTATTGTTTACTGGGTCTCGGCAGCAATTTACACCATCCCATGCGTCAACTAGGGATGGCTATTGCTCATATCAAACAATTACCATCGAGCATTGTTCTGGAAGTAGCGCCCTATTTCAGAAATAAAGCATGGGGCAAAAGCGCTGTGCCTGATTATTATAATACAGTCCTTTTGTTAAAAACACGCTTGTCTCCCTTGAGATTACTCGCTTGCTGTCAACAGATTGAAAAACAGCAATATCGCAGTAGACGCACGCGGCATGCGGCTAGAACCATTGATATCGATATTTTAAAATACGGTTCGGTGATATTACGTGCGGCGGTATTGACATTACCGCATCCGCGAATGCATGAGCGCGCATTCGTACAAATTCCCTTGGCGGCCATGAAAAACAGGAGGTTGAATGAGTGGTGTTGAGATAGCGGTCAGTACCTTGGTTCTGACCATACTCGAAGTTGTGTTAGGAATAGATAACCTGGTGTTACTGGCCGTATTAACTGAGAAACTCCCTTTGACTGAACGAAAGCAGGCAAGGTATTGGGGGCTGATGTTTGCTTGGATCACACGTTTATTATTGCTAGCCTCAGCGGTTTGGATTGCCGCCATGAATCAACCGGTTATGCGTTTGTATGCCTGGTCTTTTTCAGTTCGCAATTTGTTTATGTTGATAGGCGGTTTATTTTTGATAGTCAAAGCGACCCAAGAAATTAGTCAAATGGTTAGGCATGAGTCTGATAGTGTGGCGTATGCAGACAGCAAAAAAAGTCGGTTTTGGGCTGTTGTTATCCAGATTGGCTTATTGGATATTGTTTTTTCCTTAGATAGTGTGTTGACCGCTGTAGGGCTAACCAATCAATTTTGGGTGATGGCCACTGCCATTACGATTGCGATTGTGGTGATGTTATATGCATCTGAAGCGGTGGGCCGTTTTATTAATCGTTATCCAACATTGAAACTGTTGGCATTTAGTTTTTTAATGTTGGTGGGCTTTGTGTTAGTTGCAGACGGGTTTTCGTTTCATATTCCTCGTGGGTATGTGTATTTTGCAATGGCGTTTTCTATTACAGTAGAGACGCTTAATATCATCAGTCGCGCACCCAAAGGGAAGATGAACTCATGATCTGGTTATGGCTTAAAGCGGCTCATGTGATTGCCATGGTGGCATGGTTTGCGGGGTTATTTTATTTGCCACGTTTATTTGTTTACCATGTAGAGGCTAGTGATGAAGTGAGTTTGCGACGCTTTGTGATCATGGAACGTCGATTGTATTATGGGATCATGTGGCCTGCAGCAATCGCCACCCTTTGTTTAGGATTAGCGTTACTTTCTCATATGCCCGCTTATTATTTAAAAGCAGGGTGGATGCATGCCAAATTACTTTTTGTGGGATTGCTTTTGGGGTTTCATCTTTTCTGTGGACATTGTCGCTTAATGTTTGTCGCGCGAAAAAATCCGCATGGTTCGCGGTTTTATCGTTTTTTGAATGAATGTCCAACGGTGTTGTTGATTGTGATTGTCGTGTTGGTTGTGGTAAGATAACAGAGCATATTGCTTTAATTTTATCGAGCGCCATCCTGCGCGCTTTAGACGTCATCCCGAGCGCAGCGAGGGATCTCCTGCTGCCCGGTGGAGATCCCTCGCTGTGCTCGGGATGACGTGACGTGGAGAGTGTAATGGAAACCTATAAAAAATATTTATGTGTGATTTGTGGTTATGTGTATGACGAAGCTGAAGGTTGGCCAGATGATGGCATTAAAGCGGGAACCCGTTGGGAAGATGTACCCGAAAACTGGTATTGCCCTGACTGTGGTGCGTCTAAATCAGATTTTGAAATGATGGAGATGGTGGAGCATTAAGGTGGGGGATAGTGATACGCGTGGCCAGGCTAAACGTTCAACGCTCTGGTACCTATCAGCTCGACCAACATCCTCTTCTGTCGCGCGAACAGCACTGGTCATTGGTGCGGGTTTAGCGGGGTGCTACATCGCTCATGAACTAGCAAAGACCGGATGGAAAGTCACCCTGATTGATGAGCAAACAACGCTTGCCAACGGAGCTTCAGGCCATCGTCAAGCTTTATTGTTTCCAGGTCTATTTCATTCTTCAAGTACCCTCGAATCGTTGATGCAGACGGGGTATTTTTATTCAGCACGTCAGTTAGTGACGTGGGAACAAGCAGATCTTGCTAAAAAGACGGGTGTGCTGTACCTGCGTGAAAAGCACAAGGCCAAACGCGCCCACGCCTTTGCTGAATCAATCGATGCAGCCCTTGCTAGTGAATTAGCAGGCATCCCCTTACTGGAGGGCGGTTATCATTTTTCTGAGGCGGGTTGGGTTGATTTACCTAAACTATGTGAGTGGTTAGTGAAGCGTGATTCGATTTCGCTGTGTCTTGGAGAAAAAATAGAAACCATCCACCGGGTCGATGAATCATGGCAAGTTGGTGCTCATGAGGCTTCAATCTTGGTGTTAGCCAATGGTATGGGGGCAACCGCGTTTAGCCAAACACAACATCTGGCATTTAGGCCCGTACGCGGTGAGGTGAGTATGATTCCAACAACGCCAGCCTCTGTAGCGCTGAAAATCCCGTTATGTGGTTATGGACAAGTGATGCCAGCACAAGATGGGTTACATGCAATTGGAGCGACGTATGAACCGCTAGCAATGACGGAGACTGCGATCGCAATGACGGATAAAAACCTTACTCGCCTAAACCAATTCCCCACTCCTATCGAATGGTCCACCACCATACACCACAGTTGGGCTGGTGTTCGCACTACCACGGACAATTATTTCCCTTGTGTTGGCTCGGTAGCAAACGCTGTTCTCTTTCGTCAACAGTACGCAAGTTTACGTACGGACGCTAAGCGCTTTATTCCGGGTGCTGCAGAAAGCGAACCTGGCTTATATATTTTTTCAGGGTTTGGCTCAAAAGGGTTGACGACGATTCCTCTTTTGGCTCATGCTCTTGCAAGTGAAATCAACGCAGGGCGAATGAGATTGCCTCGGTTATGGTTAAAAGCATTGTCGCCCAATCGGTTTTTGTATAAAGAGTGTGTCACCCATGGATAAACAAAACGTTGTTATTGTCATTCCCACTTATAATGAAGCGGATGTGATTCGTGACACCATCGAACAAGTGTTTCAAGCAACGCGAGACATCCCTAATACACGCATTCATATTTTGGTGTTTGATAGTGCATCAACTGACAGCACTCAGCACATTGTCACTCGTTTGCAAGCTGCTCATCCAACGTTACATTTAGTCACCGAGCCTCAAAAAAGTGGCTTAGGTGTCGCGTATTTAAAGGCCATGCGTTATGCGCTAGATAAGCTAGCAGCAGACATTGTCATGGAGTTTGACGCAGATTTGTCTCATCAACCCCATTATATTAAGCCCATGCTAGCGCAATTGCAGACTCACGATGTAGTCGTGGGTAGCCGCTATGTGCCAGGTGGTCACATTCCTAATGAGTGGGGTTGGAATCGTAAATTACTCTCGATGTTAGGTAATGCGGTAGCGCGTTTGATGTTGACTTCAAAATATAAAGATTGGACCAGTGGTTTTAGGGCAACCCAGCGTGCGATGTTAATTAAATCGCTGCCAACCGCTTTTTTATCTAAGCATTATGCTTATAAAATGCAGCTCTTTTGGGCGCTGCATAAAAATAATGCGCGTATCGTTGAATATCCTATTGTGTTTGTAGATAGGCAAAAAGGGACCAGTAAATTGCCCACTAACAGTGTCATTGATTCACTAAGGGTGATCTTGATATTAAGGTGCTGTGCGTGGCGTGATAAAATCAAGGCTTTATTTGTACCACCTGATAATAATAAGGCCTGATGTTGCTGTGCTTTCCTTGGCTATGTGCCCAGATCGATTGAATCGTTGAGCGGGGTACGACTTTGCTGCTGAGACTAGGTGCATTAAAATCTTCTCGCTGCGTTGAAATTAAAATCAGTGATTCGCCCGCTAACGCATGCTTCGGTAACCAATAACGATACATCAAACTGTTTCTACCAAAAATATGACGTCCTTGAATGGGGTAGGGGGCTTGTATGCTGCCTTTGTTTGATAGCATGGCCTGATAGTAAGCCAGCTCACTGTTGATATTATATTTATCTAAGGGGACAAAAATAGGCGTTGAATGAGTGTCGGCTTCAACGTGTTGGGCGAGCGAATAAAACTGTGTTGTTAAGTCACGCCAAGAAATAAATTTATTGAAGAGTGTTTTGTTGATGGCCTCGGGGCGACCGAGGGTAATGATTTCGATCATGCCGCTATAGCAGATGAGCAAGGCAATGGCAGTAAAGAACCATAAAAACAGATTCATTGAAGACCCACTTTCACGACTTCGTTTAGGGATCCAGCGTTCTGCGTGAATTTTTCTGACCACGCGCTGCACATCTTGGGTGGCCAGGGTTTCAGTGACGCTTTTTAAGTTGAGTGCGACCCATGGAATCAATGCCAATAGCCCGGGTCCAATCCAATTAAATTTGATGGGGTGGGTAAGGCTAAAGAGACCAAAAAAGAGTAAGGGGATGACAGTGAAGCATTGGAGGAAGTAGATGGATCCAGGTGCCTCAGACCGACACCGTAATAAACTAAATAAATTAACCACCCCAATCGGCATTAAAAACAACAACACTAGCCCAAGGTATTCATGTAACGAAAAAGAATAATGGTCTTTAAATCGACGACTGCTTTGAAAAATAAACGAGGCCCATGCGTGGGTTGCGTTCCAATAAATGACTGGGGTAAAGAGCAATGAGGCGAGCAATAAACACAGATAAGGCTCATTTCTTCTCAACCAAAAACGCGCATGAGGAACAGTCAAGACATACCATAAAACAGCAGGCCCTAGTAATACAATCGTATATTTTGAGAGTAACCCTAAGCCAAGCCATACGCCACTAGCGTACCAGTAAGGGGGCTCTTTAAGAACCAATGCGCGAAAGAGGCAATACAGTGCTCCCGCCCAACAGGCTGTAAGCGGTTGATCGGGCGTGATGATCAACGATTGTAAAAAATAAAAGGGCAGAATCGCTAATAACATGACCGCATAGATTCCCGCGCCTGGTTTTAGAAGCGTCGTGAGTTTATGGCTAAAAAAAGCGGTCACGAGCCAGCAACACAGTGAGGCAAAGCGCACTGAAAATTCATGTGGCCCCAAAATCAGGGTAAACAAGCGGATGAGTGCGGCGACCATCGGCGGGTGATCTAGGTAGCTAAAATCAAGATGCTGGGCGTAGTTCCAATAATAGGCTTCTTCAACGAGTAAGTCGGTGGCATTGATACAGATGAGCCGCAGGCAGAGTGAGATAGCGATGACAGCAAAGATCCAGGTCGGCGTGAACGCTTTCACCTGAGGAGAATGATGCATGCATTTTTCCGAAAACAGGGATCGTGTATTGTATCAAGTCTCGATGTTAAAAACATCATGTCTGCTAAATAAGGCACGAAATCCGAGCCGCGACCGTTAGGGAGCGGAAGTTTTAACAATTCCGCGTAGCACCATTCATGAGCTCGCGCTCGAGCTGTTACAGTTCCGCTCCCTAACGGTCGCGGCTCGGATTTCGTGCCATATTTAAATCGTAAGCAAACTTCTTTGATCAATGGCTCGTTTTAATTGCTCGATTGAAAAGCCTGGCTCAGTTAAAAAAAAATTCCATACGCTATCTGGAACAAGGCATCCGTTATAGAGTGGCATAATACACAATTCTTTTTAAGGTCAAAGTCTTGTCATTATAAGTTGGGTCTTGAAAATTATCAACCTGGGCATGTTTGGCGCAGCTCGGATGTCGGGCTTATATTTAAATTATTCGCAAAGATGACAATTGACGTCTATATTAAAATAGAAGAGTCACCCAATGGAAGAATCATGAAGAAAATCGGGCTATTTATCGTGGTGGTTATTTTAGTTGGTTTCTCATTCATTTACTTCAATTTATTAGATTTGAACAACGCAAGTACCGACGTCCCACGGCTTGTCCGCGGGATCCAGGAATCTATTTACAGTTCTGGATTCCGCGGACAAGCCGCGGAAGGTTGGCACTCTCTTGAGTATCAGAGTGAGATACCAAGAATACCCGCAGAATTTGCCGCAAGAAATGAGATTGAAGCCCTATTACTCAAGGCTGGGGTAGCGACCCCTGTTATCAATAAAGTCTTAACCACGCTAGATTGCGCACAGGAAAACCAGGTCGAACACAATCCTATTTTAACCCTCATCGATTACTCCCTACCTTCAAGTGAAAAGCGCTTATGGGTTTTTGACTTAGATAAAAAACAACTTTTGTTTCATACCTATGTGTCGCATGGCTTAAAATCGGGCGAATTAATATCCAGTTATTTTTCAAACCGAAATAACAGTAAGGCCAGCAGCATTGGGGTGTATAAAACGGATAAAGCCTATTATGGTCGCGAGGGGACCTCGTTGGTTTTAGAAGGGCTGGATAGAGGGTTTAATGATAATGCGGTGACTCGTGCAATTGTGATGCACGGCGGTTGGTATGTTGATGAAAAATTTATTAAGAAATATGGTCGGGCGGGGCGTAGTTGGGGGTGCCCAGCGCTTCCTCATGAGTTAGCGCAACAGATTATTAATACGATTAAAAATCAGTCGTTGTTTGTGATTTATTATCCCAGTGATCACTGGTTTTTAGCCTCACACTTTCTTAATTGTCATGTTCAGCATGTTGGCACTATTGCACCTGACTCACCCGCAGCTGGCGTCAATGAGGAGCGTGAGGATGTTTTGCTTGCAGATAATCATCAAAAAAAACCACAGCATGAAGAGAATGACATGGTTTTGGTGATGAGTGCAGATGATTATCCTCGTTTTTTCAATACGCCAGTCCCATTGACGCGGATGTTGAGACGTCAAATGAATGGTGCTGAATACATCGCGTTAAGCCAGGGGGAATTTCAACGCATGGTGAATGAGAATAACCAAGAGGCATTTAACGCCATGGTTTTTGTCAGCCCCACCATCACGATGGTTCGGGGGTATTATGTGACGCAGATGAAATTGGTGAATTTAGGAAAAATCAAAGAGGTGAAAGCAAGTTCACCTCATTTACTTGCGTCGATGCCTTACTTTACCGTGTATTTACAGGGCAATGCGGCCATTAATTTTCGCCCTACCCATCGGTTTATTCGTTGGTTAGGGTTATGAGGCAAGCTTGTTAACACCGGGGCTGTCGTGTGAAACCGGAGTAGTTACCGGCACCATTAAAACAGCCGGAGCGTACTCATGAGTCTCACTAGGTTTCTTGCTCTGGTCTTGTGGTTGCGGTTCTAATACGCTATAGATGTTATCGAGCGGTACATTAAACACTTCGTCATCAGTAGTGGTCTCAGTTCTCGCACTCATTGGCACATCCAAAAGCACAGCGACACTGACGATGAGTGCCTTTGACAACAAAGCCTCTATGAGTAGCAATGGTTCAGCAATCCAACTCGTAACAAAAATGACGATGCTTCTTAAAGACATCATGCTCATCGCTAAGAGATACTGGATAAAACGAGGCGCTATCAACAGTTCTAACGAAGATGCTTCATTTGATAAATGAGTTTGGTCTGAGAGTCGTGAGCTTTCATACAAAAAAAAGCGAGAAAATGCAGGTAACAGGTTGAATGTGAATAGTCCTAAAAGCACAAACAGTAGATCAAGCGCGGCCCTAGAGGGGATCAAAACGCCGCTCACTATCCTGCGATAATAGCTAGGATAGTCACGTTGACGCATTGTCATTGTCATCTCTAGGTTATCTAAGTATCCCAAAATAGAGTCTTTCGGAGTTGTGTTATTATCAGCATCTTGCATATTGTTTTTCTAAGTAATTAAAAAAAACGCATTCTCTCATATTTTGCTAGATTCCCGCAATCATCATCGACTCTACTAAAATCGAACCACACTGCATGGCGCGATTAGGGCTCACATCTGCACCCACATGAAGAATCTGGGCATAAAGATCGCCAAGGTGTCCGGCAATAGTGATTTCTTCAACAGGGAATTGAATTTCACCGTTTTCCACCCAAAATCCTGATGCGCCTCTTGAATAATCGCCCGTTTGAATGTTGATGCCATCGCCCATGAGTTCAGTGACCAGTAAACCGGTGTTCATGGTTTTAATGAGGCTGGCTAGATCGGGGGCGTTGGATTTAACTGTTAAATTATGGACACCACCGGCATTCGCTGAGGTCTGAAGCCCCATGCGGCGCGCGGAATAGCTCGATAACACATATTGCTTGATGCATCCCTCATCGACAAACACATTGTTTCGCGTTGCGACACCCTCCCCATCGAAGGGGCAGCTGCCGAGTCCCATGAGAATGTAAGGGTGCTCTTGAATATGAAACCAGTCTGGAAACACTTTTTTCTCTAGTGAGTCCAATAAAAATGACTGTTTGCGGTAGAGCTGCCCACCACTGATCGCACTCATAAAACTGCCTACCAGATGACCGGCAACTCTAGCGTCGAATAATACTGGTGCAGATTGTGTTTTTATTTTTTTTGCGTTTAATCGCTGGATGGTTCGAGAAACCGTTTGTTGCGCAATGAGCTCAGGGGGGAGTAACTCACTGGCTAGACGTGAGAGGGTATAATCATAATCTCGTTGTAATTTGTCGTCCTTGCCTTTAGCAAGCAGCGAGCAACTCATTTGGTGTTTGCTACTGTATTGCACACCTTGTGAGCCATGGGTATTGGCATAGCCGAAACATCCGGTATAACTAGATACATTCACGCCATCAGAGTTAATAATGCGCTCATCCAATGATAAAGCGGCTTCTTCACATTGTTTTGCGAGGGTAATCGCATCAAGTGGTGTCAGATCCCAGGGATGATATAAATTTAAATCGGGGTGGGTGTGACTGGTTAATTCTTTATCGGCTAATCCGAAGCAAGGATCAGCCGCACTCACACGCGCAATGTCTAACGCTGCAGTGACGAGGCGGTCTAAGGATTGTGGCGTTAACTCAGACGTACTGGCAGCCCCTTTTTGATGCCCCAGATATAAAACCAACGTGATGCTTTGATCATCACTAAAGGCAACGGTTTCGACTTCTTTCATACGCACATCAACAGAGAAGCCTCTGTCTTGTTCTATGCTCACTTCAGCATCTGTGGCACCTTGTGCTTTTGCTCGGTTGAGTAAATCATGCATGTAAGTTTGGAGTTGTTCAGTTGACTTTAGGGCGGAAGGTCGATTATTGTTTGAAAGTTTTGTCATAGGTGTAGTGGGGAGTTTATTATCAATACGCTCAAGGGTACTCGATTTTATGATAATTGCAACTTTCTCTTACCGACGTCCCGCGCCGACGCTCCGACGTCCCGCGGCTTGTGGGCTTTTTTTTGTATTTTATGGATTTTCTTCACGACCCCCGCTTTTTCCGAACAAACCTGGCAACTTATTTCTCCAGGGATAGAATATCAAGATCGGCAAAATTTTTTAGCACCATGGTCTCATGTTCATGTCTTTCGTATTCAGCTTACTAAAAATAAATTAAGTTTGGCTCGTGCGCGTGAATTAGGGTTTAAACAAGCGTTTGTTAAAGACTTGGCCGAATCCGTTCATGCAATTATCGGGATTAACGGCGGGTTTTTTGATCCTCAATTTCGCCCCCTCGGGTTACGTATTCATGAGTCACAACAATTGAGCTCTCTCAAACACATCAGTTGGTGGAGTGTGTTTTATATTCAAGATGGCAAGGCTTATATAAAACGAGCTCATCAGGTGTTGCCTCAACAGAACAACGTGCATTTTGCCATTCAAAGTGGACCACGGTTGTTGGTTGCAGGTCACATTCCTGCTTCGTTAAAACTGGGGCGCGATGAAAGAACAGCCCTCGGGATTACCCGAGATGGATCAGTGGTCGTCGTGGTCACTGAAAATGCATTGCTGACCACACCAGAACTTGCGGAAATCATGAAAGCACCGCCTATTTTAGCCGTCGATGCGCTCAACTTAGACGGTGGGAGTTCAACCCAGCTGTATGTGAATCTTCCTTCACTTCATCTTGATTTACGAGGTTTTTCAATGGTAGCAGATGCGGTACTGGTGAAACCAACGTGATAGAGCATACCATCGCTGTTTCTTGCCAAGACACTTCACGTATAGACGAGGCCTATGCAGTTGCGACCCGACTAGGACTCCCTTTTCAACAGACAGCTAAAGTTCAACTGTGTTTATTACCCGATAAATGGGCTTTACAACAAAAAGGGATGTTACCCGTCGCGGTGGAGTTTGATACGCGCTGTTGGCGTGCGAATGGAAAAATAGATAGACAAGAAGGGTTGATTCGCGCCTGCCAGCCAGAAAAAGGGTATTCGATCACCGATTTAACCGCAGGATTTGCTCGTGATGCGGCATTGCTGGCTTTTTTTGGTGCGCGACTCACCTTGGTCGAGCGAGATCCGATTATGGGGGTGCTATTAGAAGATGGGATTAAACGCGGCTTGACGCAAGGGCTATTGCAACCAGGACAAGTCACCCTTGTTTTAGAGGATGCTTTGAGCTATTTAGAGGGCTTAGACGAAGCGTTGTTTCCTGATGTGATGTATGTTGACCCTATGCATCCTGTTCGTACGAAGTCAGCCAATGTTAAAAAAGCATTACAATGCTTGCAAGTGTGGATGATGCCAGATCTCCAACCGGAGGTCTTGTTAGAGGCGGCAAGACGGCATGTTAAAGAGAAGGTGGTGATGAAATGGCCTGTGCATCGAGAGGCGTGTGCACAGGTCAATTACAGCATTCCAGGTAAAACCATTCGCTTTGATGTGTATTTGCCTTATATGACACCCGGTCGCATGGGGGGGGCAGCGACGGCTCCTTGAGGTGCAGGTGCGGCATTGGCTCTTATTTGGTTTAATTCTTGTCTTAACTCTGCCGTGCTTTTTGATGATTTAGCACTTTGGGCCTCTTCTGCGCGGATCGCCTCTCCTTTTTTATGGGTTTGGGCCAATACTTTTACAAGTGAGCCGTTAGCAAATAGCACGTCACTGGCAGGCTTGCCGATTTCTTTTTCGTCTTTGAAGTCTTTTTTCCCACACAGCATTTTTTCACCGTCTTTGGGATGTATCCACTTAATGGTGATATTTTCTGGTGGGAATCCTGCAAGAATAGCCGCTTTATAAGCTGATCTTGCTAGCTCCATGCTTCTATCTTCATCCTCAGACCCTGTAATGGTCGTCGTGATGTTCTGAAACCCTTCGGCTCGGATTAGAGCAGCGACCCCTAAGAGATCAAGTTCATCTTTATCTCTACCAATCAGGCGATTAAGATAGCGGCGGGTATTCGGGAAGCGTTGTACGTCAAGCGTCATTGAGCTGCCGTCTATTTTTATTCCGCGCCCAGTGACGGTGGTTAATCCTTGTAGGTTACTGGGTTTGATGTTTTTATAGCGATTGCGTAAGCCGCCATGTTGGATTCTGGCAGGCCCACCTTGAGGCGCATTTTTAGCTTCCATCGCATCAATTTGTTTTTTAAGATCTTTTTGATCGTTGTCTACTTTATTCAGATACGCAATACGCACGCGATCTTTTGCAATACTTTGCCTGAGTTCATCTTGCGCTTTGTCTATTGAGCTTTTAAAGTCTTCTGTTTGTTTGGTGTGGGAGTCTTCTAGTTTTTTGATCAGGTGATCAGCAAGGCCCGAGGCTGCTTGCGCATCAATGTTAAATGCGCTTTCTATTTCGCCCAGTCCTGCAGGCGTTGCTACATAAGCTTTTAAAGCAGCCATTTCAGCGTCTTGATCGGCTTTAATGGCGTCTAATGCATCTTCTTTCATGACGGTTAAAAAACCAGATAGGTCACGGATTTTGATGCGTGGTGGAACAGCTTTAATGGCGTCTTCTAAGAGTTTGTAATCGCGTTCAAATTGAGTCTTAGCGTCGGGTCTACGAGGCTGGGCAAGTGTGAATTGATTTTGCATATTTGCTTTGAAAGCTGTCACCTGAGCTTGATTGGGAGATTGTTGTAATAGGGTGGCGAGCGATGGCGCTGCTGAGTCTTTTTCATCCACGCCAGGCATTTTTATGCTAAGAATCGAGCTCGCGTTCAGCTGGTTGCTTGTATAGATTTTAAAGGCGTCTTTCCCTTTTAACTCTTTGGGAAGCTCGACACTGCCACCTTGGGTATCAAGAATATTAGGTGTATTAGCCATGCGTTTCTCATCTGGTTGAATGATATGCTCTAATTATACGAGTGTTTTGATTAAAAAATCAAGTTTTAGTCTTTATTTTAGACTGGTTTTAATCTCTAAGTTCAAAGGTGGATTACGGGCCTGGCGGCCCTAATCCACCCTACTATCCTTGGTGTATGTAAAATTTTATTTTTGTTTGCAAAATACTAACGCGGCCCATCCATCTAACTCATGCTGCTCAATCACTTGAAAACTGGGTGCATACTGCCCAACAATCTCAGCAACCTGCGTTTGTAAAATGCCAGATACGACTAAACGGCCTTGCTCACTCAGTAAATCAGAAAATTGGGTTCGTAATGACAGTAGCGGATTAAGTAAAATATTAGCTAATATCACATCGACAGACGTCTTCTGCGTGAACTGCGCAGGATCAAACAATTGAAACGTGCTTGCGTCCAGCTGATTGATACGCGCATTTTCTTTCGAGGCGATGAGGGCTTGAGGATCAAAATCAATCCCATAGGCTTTGTGTGCGCCTAGTTTTAAAGCGGCAATGAATAAAATGCCTGATCCGCATCCGTAGTCGATGATGGTTTGACCCGTCACATCGTTGGCATCGAGCCACTGTAGGCACAAGGCAGTAGTGGGGTGGGTGCCGGTCCCGAATGCAAGACCCGGGTTTAAGGTGACGCTCACCGCAGGTGCGGGAGGTGGAAGGAGATGGGTCGGACAGACCCATAAACGCTGACCAAAACACAAAGATTTGGCGTCATTCACCCACAGTTGCTCCCAGTCGTTGTCTGCTAAGGGTTGACGAGTGCTAGTGATTTCGGGGTATGCGCTGCAAATCAATTGTTCACTGAAGATAGCCTGATCGTCTTGCTCAAAGAGCACACTCAGATTAACTGTTGGCCACAGTGGGGTCTCACCAGGGTTCGGTTCTAGAATGGGGGAGTCGCCCGCATCTAACAAGGTAATGGCGCAGGCGTTGAATTGTTCGAGTAACTCAGTGAGGGCCTCAACATCTGCTTCTTTAACTTGGTTTAGGCACAATTCAATCACGGTGTTTGTCCTTGAGCATTTTTTCAAGGTAGTGAATATTGGTGCCGCCTTCGATAAACCCTTTGTCAAACATGAGCTCTTGATGCAAGGTAATATTGGTTTTAATGCCTTCAATGACAATTTCATCTAATGCATTGCGCATGCGGGCAATCGCTTCATCACGCGTTTTGCCATAGGTAATCAGTTTGCCAATCATAGAGTCATAATGAGACGGGACTTTATAGCTGCTGTATATATGTGTGTCAAAGCGAATACCAGGCCCGCCGGGTTGATGTAACAGCCGAATGGTCCCGGGTGATGGCATGAAGGTATGGGGATCTTCGGCATTGATGCGACACTCAATGGAATGGCCTGATAAGACCACATCAGCCTGGGTGAGTTGAAAAGGAATATCGCTCGCAATGCGAATTTGTTCTTTGACAATATCAATACCGGTGATGCATTCAGTGACAGGATGTTCGACTTGGATGCGCGTATTCATTTCGATAAAATAAAAACAGCCATCTTGGTAAAGAAACTCAAAGGTCCCCGCACCCCGATAGCGCATTTGTTTGCATGCGTTCACAACCCTGTCACCAATTTCTTGTCTTAAGGCTTCTGTCATACCTGGTGCAGGGGCTTCTTCGATGACTTTTTGGTGGCGGCGTTGCATGGAGCAATCGCGTTCACCCAAATGAATCGCATGACCTTGTCCATCAGCCAAGACCTGAAATTCGATATGTCTAGGATTTTCTAAAAACTTTTCCATGTAAACGGTGCCATTATTAAACGCCGCTTTGGCTTCACTTTTAGTTAAGGCAATGGCATTTAAGAGATGCGCTTCTTGGTAGACCACGCGCATGCCGCGACCGCCGCCTCCGCCGGATGCTTTGATAATGACAGGGTATCCTATGGCGCGTGCCAATGAGAGGTTATGTTCACCCTCATCACCTAATGGGCCATCAGAGCCAGGGACACAAGGCACACCGGCTGCTTTCATAGCCGCGATCGCAGCGACTTTGTCACCCATCAAGCGAATGGTTTCTGAACGCGGCCCAATAAAACGAAACCCGCTTTCTTCGACGATGTCAGCAAAATCAGCGTTTTCTGATAAAAAACCGTATCCTGGGTGAATGCCAACTGAGTCGGTGATTTCAGCTGCAGAAATAATTGCAGGAATATTTAAATAGCTTTTTTGTGAAGACGCAGGACCAATGCACACGGTTTCGTCAGCTAATTTAACATGGAGCAAGTCTTTATCGGCATCAGAATGAACAGCGACAGTTTGAATATCGAGCTCTTTACACGCTCGTAAAATTCGCAGGGCAATTTCACCGCGATTTGCAATTAAAATCTTTTTTAACATAGTGAGTTATTCTTCAATGATGAAAAGGGGTTGATCAAATTCAATGGGTTCGCCATTTTTGATCAAAATATCAATCACTTTACCCGCGCGATCGGATTCAATTTCATTAAACATTTTCATGGCCTCAACAATGCCTAAGACTTCACCCGTCCGAACTTGCTGCCCGATGGTTACAAAAGGGGGGGCGTCAGGTGAAGTTGCGCTATAAAACGTACCGACCATTGGCGAGCGCACAACATGCCCTAAATGAACCTCGGGCGTTGGGGTCACGCTCAATTCACCGCTCGTCGCCTGTGGGAACGAAGGCGCATTAACCGCACCGCCGCCGTTTTGCTGCGGGTGGTTTGGTGCATGCGCATAAAGCGGGCCTTGTCGAGATAAACGTAGCGAGAGATCGCCTTGTTTAATTTCTATTTCTGAAAGCCCAGAGCTTTCAAGCAAGACGATTAGTTTTTTAATTTTTCGAATATCAATTTTCATGATGCAGTCTCTATTTAGCCAAGATAGATAAAATATGGTTTAAAGCGAGGTGGTAGCCATTCGCGCCTAAACCTGAAATGGTGCCCAAGGCGACATCGGAAAAATAAGACTGATGTCGAAAGGACTCCCGAGCAAATATATTAGACAGATGAACTTCAATAAAAGGAATATGGGTTAACACCAATGCGTCACGACAGGCAATGCTGGTGTGGGTGTATGCGGCTGGGTTAATAATGATATACGCAATTTGATCATCCAGCGCCTGATGAATATAGTCTATTAAGGTAGACTCACTGTTGCTTTGTTTACAAGTCAGCTGTACACCTGCACTGTTTGCGCCATCAACCAGAGATTGATTTAATTCTTTTAAGGTCGTCTTTCCATAAAGCTCAGGCTCTCGTTGACCTAAACGATCTAAATTAGGACCATGCAGAACAAGAATACGTTTTATACTCATTGTACGAATTTTTAGAAATAATAGATAATTTTGCCTGAGGTTTGCACGGATGTCTATAGGTAAAGGTTCTAAAGTTTTTTTCGCTCGAATACCCCCTCTCCCGCGCTAGACGTTTGAATAGGATGTTGATGTATTTCGCGGGGGAGGGTTGGGGAGGGGGTAAATCACGTGGTAAACCCCCTCCCTAACCCTCCCCCGCGTTCAAAATAGGCGTCTTACGAGGGTTTCGTGCGCGGGAGAGGGGACAGAGCGTCGTGTACAAAATTAATGAAACATCGCAATCAGTCCCGCCAAACACAAAAACGGCCCAAACGGAATTGGTGTTTCTTTCGATTGATGGGTGAGTTTGAGGTAAATAAATCCAATGACGAGACCCGTTAATGAAGACAACAGTAATAATTCGGGAATCTGTTGCCAACCAAACCAGGCACCTAAGGCTGCAAACAATTTTAAATCTCCTTGCCCCATGCCGGTTTTGCCAGTTAACATTTTAAACAGACTGGTGACGACCCACAGGATTAAATAAGCACAAACGGCACCTAATACGGCTTCAGGTAGCGGACAAAAATAGCCTGGGATATTGGTCAGTAAGCCGAGCCATAATAAACTGAGGGTGAGTTCATCGGGGAGTAACTGGTGTTGTATGTCGATCACCAAGAGTGGGATGAGGATCCAGATAAACAGTAACACGCTGAAGAGTTGTGGGGTAAAGCCGAACGTGAAAGCAGCGCCTAACGCGCCAATTAAAGAGAACACTTCGACCAGCGGGTATTGAATTGAAATGAGTTGACGACAATGACGACAGCGGCCTTTTTGTAGGCAATAACTGATGAGAGGGATGTTCGATAGCCATGAAATCTGATGTTTGCATAAGGGGCAGAATGAACGGGGGAGCCATAGGTTGAGTACGTTATTACGAGCCACCACGTCATCCCGAGCGCAGCGAGGGATCTCCATTGGGTGGCTCTGTGCCTCATGATTGGAGGTCCCTCGCTGCGCTCGGGATGACGTGTCATTTGCTAGAGATGTCGCGGTAGCTAACACCCCACAATCCTCACGCAACTGCTGTTCAAGCATAATCGGCAGTCGATAAATCAACAGATTTAAAAAACTACCCACGATCAACGCAATGATGGCAAGAAAAAAATAATTCATGTTAAATAATCGCTCCAATTTGAAAAATCGGTAAATACATCGCAAGGACCACGCCGCCAACCAATATCCCTAAAACACAGACCATGAAAGGCTCAATGAGGGTCGTGAGGTTATCTATGGTGGTTTCTACGTCTTGTTCATATTGTGTTGCAATGTTGAGTAGCATGTCTTCTAAAGCACCTGATTCTTCACCAATGGCAAGCAATTGAATGACGAGATCAGGAAACAAGGGCGAGTGAGATAACGCAATATGCATCAGCTGACCGCTGGCAACCTCATCTTGGGTGCGCTGAAGCGCTTTGATATAAACACTGTTACCGGCGCTATTGGCGACGAGTTTTAAAGCATCAAATAGGGGGAGCCCTGCGGAAAACGTGATGGCGAGTGTTCTTGTAAAGCGGGCGATGCTTGCCTTTTGGATGAGGGTCCCCATGAGGGGAAGCTTTAAGCGTAGCTTGTCAATCCAGTATTTGAAGCTAGATGCCGTATGGTAGGCATAATGGGTTAAACCCATGCTGAGCAGCAAGAGCCCCAATAGCATCGCGCCATGGTGTTGAAATTGCGTTGATAGTGCAATGACAAATAGGGTCAATGCAGGCAACGTGGCGCCAAGGTTGTGGAAAACATCTTGAAATTGGGGGATCACACATAATAATAATAAGCTGGTGATGAGGAGACTCATGACTAACACGAGCACAGGATAAAATAACGCTTTTTTAACTTTTTGTATGATGTGTGCGTTTTTTTCTTTTAAGGTTGCGATGATTATTAATAAGCTATCAAGTTTTCCTGAGTGTTCACCTGCTTCAATCAAATGGCAATAGAGTGAGTCGAAGATCTGAGGGTGCTTTTTTAAGGATTCAGCCAGGGTCAACCCTGTGGCAAGCTGCTTTTGAATATCTTCCAAGACCCAGCGCAGCGCAACATGCGATTGATTTTTGATCATGATTTCGAACGATTGGAGTAAGGGAATGCCTGCGTTAATCAGGGTTGCCAATTGACGGGTCAACAGGGTGAGGTGGCAGGCTTTAATGCGTTGTTTACTTTGGTATTTTAAACAACAGGTGGCAAACCCTGCCAGATGAATTTTTTTAATGAATACGTTTTGTTTGCTTAACTCATGTTTGGCGAGCGCAAGACTAGGCGCTTGGGCGCGCCCTTTGATGGGGTTACCCTCTGGGGAAATCCCTTCCCAGTTATATATACGCTTCCACTGCAACACGATTTAGCTCCTCAAGGGTGGTGAGTCCGGCTTGAATTTTTTCTAGCCCAGAACGATACAAGGGTTTCATGCCCTGTTGTTCGAGATGGTCTCGAATATCGGGTAATGGCGTGCCATTGAGAATAAATTGCTCTATGGTTTGATCAACCGATAAGAGCTCAAATAATCCAATGCGGCCTTTATATCCATGTGTACACTGCGGACATCCTTGTGCTCGATAAAGTTGGAGACTGGATGCCTCTTCCTCGGTGTAGCCCAACGCCATTAAGCTAGGCAGACTGACCTGTGGAAGGGGTACTTTGCACTGCTCACATAGTTTTCTCACCAACCGTTGCGAGAGAATAAATGTCAATGAATGGGCGAGATGATAATTGGAAATCCCCATGCTTTTCAAGCGGCTTAAGGCTTCAAGGGCGGTATTGGTATGTAAGGTCGATAAAACCAGGTGGCCTGTTTGAGCGGCCGATACGGCGAGTTCTGCAGTTTCATGGTCACGAATTTCACCAATCATAATGATATCGGGATCTTGTCGTAAAAATGACCGCAGTACGTTTGAAAAACCGAGCCCCGTTTTGGGGTGAATATTGACTTGATTAACCCCAGGGATTTTGATTTCAACCGGATCTTCAACCGAACAAATATTCACGTCTTTTTGATTTAATAAGCTTAACGCATGATACAGCGTAAAACTTTTACCACTGCCGGTGGGGCCTGTGACGATGATGAGACCCAGTGGCCGCTGAATGGCTTTTAAAAACTGTTCTTGCTGTTGCGCATCGAAGCCGAGTTCGGTGATGCTTTTTTGTAGCCCGCTAGGATCAAGTAATCTGACCACCACTTTTTCACCATGTGCCGTTGGGCACGTGCTGATACGACATTCAATGGGCGGGTGTTGTGTGGCTGAGTTGAGATGAAAGCGTCCATCTTGCGGAAGACGTCGTTCTGCGGTGTTTAAGTGGGCCAGAATTTTAAGGCGGGCGGTGATGCGCGGAGCTAAGTCGAGTGCAGGGTGAGCAACTTCGGTTAACAAGCCGTCAATTCGATAACGAACTCGGTAAAAGGTTTCATAGGGTTCAAAATGAATGTCAGATGCGTTTTTAAGAAGGGCTTCGGTTAAGAGGTGTTGGACGAGGGAAATCACGGGGTCGTCGTTTTCGGTTCTTGCGTATTTTTCCCCGCTAAAGGTCCTAAACACGCATTGAAGTGCTAGCTGTAATTTATCACTCTCTACCACGACCCAATGGGGTTGAAGCCTAGTATAAAATTGCAGTTCTTTTAAGGCCGCGCCATCACTCGGACAGTCCACCGCGAGGTAAAGATGGTTGTCTCGGGTAAACAGCGGTAAAACACGATGCTTTCGAATCAGGGCTTCGCTTAAAAGGTGCAAGGGGAGGGTATCGATGGCGATGGCATTTAAGTCAAGTAGGGGGAGTTTAAAGTGTGTCGATAAAAATGAAGCCAGCGGGGCTGCGTCGATGACATGATGTTCGACGATATACTGAATAAACGATTGCTGATTGTTTGACGCCTCGGTTTGACAGTGGTGGGCGATGGATTCAGTTAATATTGCTGCGCGGACCAACGATTGAAGAACCGTGTTACTCATGGCGCAAAGTGTGTTTGAGGCGAATAATGCGCGCATAGGCGTCATCAATATTTTTCTGGGGAATGTCGCCGGATTTGACTTTTGATTCTATTAAATCAATCAACTCACTTACGGTTTTAAAAGGGAATTTTTTGCGTTCGGCATATAATAACACATCAACCCCTGCATTGATGGCGAGGGTGATGGCTTGGCCGGGTGTGTAATGGTCGCTAATGGCTTTCATTTGCATGTCATCACTGATAATCACGCCTTTAAAATGCAGATGTTGCCTTAAGAGGTTGGTGAGCATGGCGTGAGACAAAGTGGCAGGTAAGCCACTGGGGTCAAGCTGTTTATTCACAATATGTGCGGTCATGACAAACTGGCAAGATTTGGGTTTAGACAACAGCAATTGATAAGGATAAAGCTCATACGCTTGCCAAGTTTTGGTCACATCTACAAAGCCCATGTGAGAGTCATCAGCACCACTGCCGTGCCCAGGAAAATGCTTATAGGCACATTGAATATGGTGTTGGTTTAACCCTTGCGCCACTTCACTGGCATAATTAACCACGGTTTCAGGGTTGTCTGAATAGCTGCGTTCTAGGCGGCCAATAATGGGGTTATGTGGATTAACGTTGATATCAACGACAGGGGCGAGATCTAAGTTAAAACCAGTCAACACCAGGTTATGCACGAGTTTATTAATTTCATGCGCACGCTTTTCTTTCGTTAAGCGAGAATATAAGCCCGCCGGTAAGGTAGGTTCTACGCCATCAACGGTGCGAAAGCGATCGATACGCCCGCCTTCTTCGTCTGTTGCGATGAACAGGGGTAAGAACTCGCGATGATGCTTTTGCGCACTTTTTCGGGTGAAGGTTTGGAGTTGTTGAGTGATGTGTTTGATTTCGGCAAGGGTTAAGGGTGTTTTTTCTTCACTGGTCAGGGCCATGTCATCGATTGAAAAAATCACCCCACCGATGTTAAGGTTTTCGATATCATGAACGATTTGAGCGTCACTTGTTATTTTTCGCTCATCAACCCCCAGCATGATCATCTGCCCAATTTTATCGCGAAGCGGGATGTTTTTTTCTGCCGAATAGACATTGATTGCAAGTGTGCATAAAGAAATGAAGAATAAATGTCTAAATAGGGTAGAAATCATATTGCAATGGGCAGGTTGGGAAATGAAGTGTAAAATTGTACTATTTATTTTAAATTGAATCAATATATGAGCGTGAAATAAAATCTAACATTTAACGCTAACGCAGATCTGTTCCCTCTCCCGCGCTAGGAAGTTGTATTAGAGTTCGATCTTGAGCGCGGGGGAGGGCTAGGGACACTGCCATTAAGTTAAGCCGATTTGCCATTTTGGTAGATGGGTTGGCTTGACTCATGAAAAGAAAGTGCCAAGAAAACGCCCAGTCATTATTTTTGGCCGGAAAGATCTGTGTCTCAGGGTCCTGTCAGTGGGT
>JAPLRL010000042.1 GCA_026399205.1 Gammaproteobacteria bacterium | reverse complement strand
TGAGTCATTAATAGAGGTCATTGAGGCGCAAGCAGCACAGATCAAGCGGCTTGAGGCGCGTATACATGAACTTGAGCAACGACTTAACAAAAATAGTAGCAATAGTTCTAAACCACCCTCCAGTGATGGATTATCAAAACTGTTGAATGGCCTGCGTCAGTCGCTCTGCATTACCACACAAGGTTATTAAATGAAAATTGACTATGGACTACATTGAGACTACAATATAATTAAGTAACTTAAGTGGGAAAATTTCATGAGAACAGCTAACACCTACGTTCGAGCACGTATCGATACATTGACAAAAGAGCGTGCAACTGAAGCTTTAGACGCAATGGGTTTATCTGTATCAGATGCCATACGGTTGCTTATGGTACGTATTGCTGATGAACACCGCCTACCGTTTACCATTAAAGTACCCAACTCAACAACTCGAAAAGCGATGGCTGAGCTTGAGGCAGGAAAGGGGGCACATTTCGATTCCATTGAATCGCTGATGGATGATCTCCATGCGGAAGATTGATCGCTCGACCGCTTTTAAACGTGATTTCAAAAAACATGGTGATATTGATACCGCATTGATTGATGTATTATACAAACTCATTCATGATGAAACATTACCAGAAAAATATCGTGACCATGGTTTAACTGGTAACTGGCTGGGGTATCGTGAATGCCACATCAAACCGGATCTATTATTGATCTACAAAAAACTTGATCAAAACATGTTGCTTTTATCGAGGCTTGGCACCCATAGCGAATTATTCGGCTAAGAATCTTAACAAAGGTCTATCCAACCAATCAATCAATCATGGTGCAAACAGGAACGGCTTTGCTTGCGCTAACTGGTTCTACAGCCATAAAAAACCCATACTTTGCTAAATTCGTCATTCCCATCACATATCGCGGCAAATTTTCTTCAAGATATTGTCTGCCAGAAAAGCTCTTACAAAATCGTAACAGCTGGCGCAACGCATTCAGTTGGTTGTTCGGCGTTGATAGTCCTGAAAACCCAAAGTCAATCAGCAAGGATTGACGCTCTAACTCTGAAAGCGGTCTGTAGGTACAAGCCACTACAACATGTTTTTTAATATGTTGAATAAAAGATGAAGACAATTGTGGCAATCTTAACATTTCGCTCAATTGGGTGCTGTCATAAACGCGATGGTAAGTGTAATTTGCATTCGTTGGCATCGCTCGTCCTGTACGCCATAGTTCATGTTCGGTCGAGAAGTGTTCAGGGATAATCGTAAGTTGTCCATTTTTTCTGTCAAAAACAAGGTTAGAAATTTTTGTATCGTTAATAATATCGACCGGCTTCATGACTCGCTGCATCATAGAAAAACCTGTATTAGAAAACATCGCAACAGCATGAGCGATAAACATATCTGCGTTTAAATTTAACATATTAATTATAATGCTAACCGTTGCATTAATTTGCGTGTCTGGAATACCCAGCCCTGAATTAATAATGAGACCCGCCATAAACAGCAGCCGATTGGAGTCTAATGTGGTACGCCGTTGTTTAAAATTCATGGCATGCAATTTTTCTTGATTCATTAGATGATGAAACTGATCAATTACCTCAAGACTCTTCTCTTGAAAGATCAACTCAGCAACAAATGGAAGTTTGCGATACATATAATTAAATACGAAAAAATCTTCATCTACACCGGTTAGAGCACTCTCATTTGCTTTCAAAGCCAGCTGTGAAGTCAACCTCACTTTTTTCGCGGTTAACTGCCCTGCTCGTATGAGTGAGCTCAGAATATCACCCACCGTATTCCGTGATATTGTAGTATCCATCCCACCTAAAATCATCACTTCAATATCATCTTCAGGAAAGCGCGCAATGTCTTCAGAAAAAGAAGAATATTTGACTTGATCACAGTGAATAAGGAGTGTGCTCGATGCGGTACGCATGAAAACGCAAACACAATTTCGTAAATTTTTTGTTCCCACAAAAGCAACATGGGATTCATCTTGTATAAAAGCAGACTCCCTTTGCAACACAAGCAAGGTGTTGCCGGCATATGGGGAGTTTGGCTTCTCGGGGTTATCATAGCTGATTGCTGGTAATGGTGTTTTTTCGAACTCAGTCCATTTGTTTGATTCACCAACAACGGAACCATTGATATAAAAAGGCATACAAACCCACTCCAAATTAAATTGCTCCAACATTTTAATTTGTGTTCAGTAAACTGTCAAATGTATTGGTTATTTTTGTATTGGTTATTTTTACGGATAAATGTAAAACCGTAACTCCCCACGTCATCCTGGGTAGTTACGTAAAACCTAATAAAGTATTGCTGCAATCATCAAAAAAATCGAACACACCGAATAGAATCAGGATAAAATTTTTCAATAGCAGCAGGTAATTGACTAGGCAGGGAAAAATCGACCTCAAGTGCTTGGTCAGCTGAATTGGAGGTATTTTCACTAGAGCTCCAATAAAAACCCGCGGATGTCCAAGAACCGCTTGTGTTGAAATTTACACACGCACCGCCATGGAATTGGCAGGTGAGGTATAGTAGATATAACTCGTCTGTGGCCGGCAAATGCCAATTGGTTGTTGTGTCAGTGCCCGTGCTATAAATTGAACAAATTCCCGTGGCGTAAGTATTCAGTTGTAACGAAATGAGTGCAGCGGAAGCTGCAACCGTGTTTCCTTGGCCATTAGTGGCGCTCTGAGCGTAGACACCAATAGCTGTCCCATTACCACCCCAAATGAGACCATCGTTGCCAGTATCTGTTTGCGTTTCATTTGGGCCACTTGCAGTTGGGCTACTCGCAATAATATCATACCTTGCAACCACCCCACCCGCATAGGGCGCGCCGGTATTAGGATTGACTCCACTTGGAAGAAATGCGCAAGAGGTACCTAAGCAATAAATAATATCATCATTAAACTGAGCACCGAGGGTCGGTTGGGTGACTGTCACCGTTGCTGAACCGGAATTTGAGTCCAAACTGGCCGTAATAGTGGTGCTAGCGCTAGAAACACCAGTGACCTGGCCATTAGTGTTATTGGTTTGAGCGCTGGCAACGCTGGCTATACCGGGACTTACTGACGCCCAGGTGACGTTTTGAGTAATATCCACGGTGCTGCTATCACTATAAGTCCCAATTGCATGCAGTTGAGTAGGCGTAATACCGGTGCTGCCCGGAATAAAGGCATCAGCATGACTTGGATTAATAGTAATACTCTCTAATGTAGGGGTCGTGTTATAAGTAAATGGCATGGTATTAGATACCCCCGCAGCGGTCACAACGGTCACTTGAACCACTCCCGCATCACCAGGAGGAATCCGCACGATGATAGCCGTACTTGTATTTGACATAATTGCTCCCGGCGTTGTCCCAAAGTTGACTGCCGTAGCACTTCCTAAGTTAAAACCAGTGATAGTCATCAGCAGCCCTCCTTCAACAGGGCCTGCATTCAAAGACAGTACATTAATACCTGGCAACGCACTCCCGAAGTTTAAAGGGACTTGATTAGACCCAGAGGGAATCCCGAGAACTGGGCTACTTGTTTGTGAGTTTGTCGCATACACTCGCGGCATCACTTTCAGATTACTCACTGATTGACCGGTGATTGTTATCGTAAACGTACACGTTCCATTTGGTGTTAGCGTTGCACCCGTGCATGTATCAGACAGCAACGTGGTCGTCACGAATGCAGCGGGTAAAGCAAAGCCAGGATCTAATCGAAGATTCGTGAGATTAACACCTGATGGAGCAAGAGACTGCACTGTATATGTAAGTGTAGTCGGGCTCGTCAACGAAGTTGTACTTGATGGCGTGATCGAAAAAAATCCAATCCTATAGGTTTCTACCGATACAGCACTATTGGCATAGGCTGGATTGATGGCGTACGCTTGAATCGTTAGGCTTTGGTTAACTGGAAGCACACAAGGTTGGGATTGGGATGAACTGCAGCTAGAAGATGATGTTGAGGGTGTTGTTCCATCCAGTGTGTAGTAGACCGTGACTGCAGAGGAAGACGTATTGGTAGGCGTGATCGCCACATTTTGAGCACCAGCATAAGTTCCTCCTGCTGGAAGAACGCTCAAAGATATTGCAGTAGCACTTGGGTTAATGGTGTAAGTGATCGACGCAATCGCACTATTGGCGCTACCTGCAATGGCGGCTTGAGCCTTCAAGGTCGTGGTTACGTCAATTTGCACTGAGCAGCTTGTGATGCATGAATAAGCAGAAGTTGGATTTGAGCCATTGGTTGAATAGTAAATCGTCGCCCCAGTGGCCGCACTGATGGTAACCGTTTGGCTTTGGGTATAAGTGCCTGTCGGAAGAGAAAAAGTGGGCGTTGCCGTGGGCGAAGCACTCCCATTAATGGTGTATGTAGCAGATGAAACACTGCTGTTTGCATACCCTGTTGCAACCGCTTGGGCTTTAATTGTAGTGGTACTCGTCACCGAAACTGAACAACTGGTGGTACAGGTCGACGAGGTCGATGTGGGAGTCGAGCCATCAAGGGTATAATAAATTGTTGCCCCGCTTGTGGCACTGCTAAACCCCACCACTTGAGTACCGCTATATGTCCCTGGAGGCGGGGTAAATGTAGGCGCGCTTGCAGGAGTAGCGCTACTGTTAATCGTATAGGTATTAGATACAATCGCACTGTTGCTATTGGTTTGAGAAGTCGCTAAGGCCTTAATCGTGGTCGTGCTACTTACAGTGACTGAACAACTGCTACAGGTCGATGAGCTCGCGGTAGGCGTTGTCCCATCTGTTGTATAATAAATTAATGTGTTTGGTGTGGAGCTGCTAAACGTGACTGTTTGAGGACTGGCGTAAATGCCTGGTGTTGGTGAAAATGTTGGGGCAGCCGCTGGCACGGCTCCACTGTTAATTGTGTAGCTTGCAGAAGCGATCGAGCTATTCGCATACCCCGAAGCTGCAGCAAACGTCTTAATGACGGTGGATTGCGCCACCGTTAGTGAACAACTACCCGTGCAACTCGATGAGGATGTGGTTGGTGTACTGCCATTTGTGGTGTAATACACGACTGCATTCGACAAGCTTGTACTAAACGTGACATTTTGGGCGCTGGTGTAAGTTCCTGGGATCAATGAAAACGTCGGTGTAGGCACTGTGGGCAACGCTGCAACCACACGTAAACGAACTGGAACCGCGGTTGATCGCGCGCTTCCGCTACTTACAATCGGCGATAACGTAAACTCTCCCGCCGCCGAATTAGGGTTTTGTATGTTGACCACAAATGAACACGTCGCACCCACTGTTCTACTGGTTTTCCCCGTACATGTGTCATTTTGCAGAGAGACGTTGACATAAGAGGGAACAGGGTAAGTTGGAGAGCTTAATGTCACGACTGTCGCAGAAATCAATGGCACCGTAGCGGTCACAGTATATGTGATCAAAGCACTTTGAGTAGATGTCACCGTAATTTCTGTGACATTAGGGATAATATTAAATTGATTAACAGCGAAAACTACGCTGCTGAAGGTCATAAGCAGCCCAACTAAAACAGCATGAAGGATCGACCTCATATCTGCACTCTCCTAGAAATGATATTTAATTCTAAAACGATACACTAAGAGACAATAAGACTGCCTGCGTATCAAGTGTAGAAACTGTGAGCCGTTCGGAGGCAGTTTGAATCGCAGAAGGCCCCAATGAGCCAGAACCAAAATTAAAATAACGGTAGTCGACTCCCACGAAATAGTGGGTATCATCCTCCATCTCATTATAAAATTCATATTTAATCCCCGCCCCAGCTTCAAAAGCAAAAGACGTGGTTGTGTTATCAGCAAAAAAAGGCGCAGCTACTGCAGATTGATTAGGATCTGTTGGGGTTTCGCTATAATGAGACAAACGATTCCAGGCAGCCCCAATACCCACAGTAATGGAGGGTTGCCAAGCACACCATGTATATAATAACTGGCCTTCAGCCATCGCTGTCCAGCTGCTTAGAGAAAATTGATAATTCAGTGATGGATAGACACCATAATTCGAAGAAGGGAACTCCGTGCCATTTAGCGTCCCTAAATTTGCATAGTAAAATGCCGGACCCACAGAAAAACCAACGGCTTCAAGAGGCTCAAATCCCCAGTGCAATGCCCCACCAGCAGCTGCCTGAGTAACAGTTTGTCGTTGAGAAATATAAGTATTGACAAACAAATCGTCGATGGGCAGATTCTGAGTGCCGTTGCTCAAGGAGGAAAAATTAACGCCACCTAACGCCGCCAAATCCCAAGTGGTCGCGTAAGAAAAATGGCAAAATGACAGAAGTGCAGACATGATAAGGGCTTCTTTCCCATATTTCATTTTGATGCTCATATAAAAAATTCCATTTTGAGAAATAGTCTATAGCCTTATACAAGGATTGTAAACCAACGCGACTCTAGGTGTGATCCTGAAAGCCTCGTATTGGCCTAATAGGGCGATTGTGATACAATGTAGGCCTGAGCATAACTCGTTATGAAACATTGACCTCTTGGAATTTTAATGTCATGAAACAAATACACCTTAACCACTGTGACAAGCTCATCAGTGAAGCTCAAACACTTCTCAATGATGCGCAAACTATCCTATCAGATCTTTCTCAAGATACGGCTGTTGATGAAAGCATATCGACAGAAGATCACATCTTTATGGTACAACTGGTACTTCAATACCGTTTGAATACGAATGATGTTTTGACGTTGCTATTTAAAATCGATCGTGACTTACTCGCGCTTTTAGGCATAGAGCCAGGACAATCGGCTCATATGAATTTAGACAGACTGGTTTGTGCACTCGGCAATGAAGATTTAAAACAAATGCTCAATCTTTTATCCATGCTTATCCTGTCTTTATCTAAAATTGTCTCTCGCCATAAGGCGGCTCATTTATCATTTATCGACCATCATCAAAAAATAAAGCCAAACAAAAGGCTTGTTGCGCTCAATAAGCTCGTGACCACACAACATCAATTGGTGGAGACGCTTAATCAGCTTCATCTAGACAGCAAACAACTCGTCGCCTTTCAAGAAAATGGTCCTGTTTTAAATTATGTCGGCGCACTGAGAGGTCCTATCTCTCAGTTTCACCAAGCCATTGTCAATGGACTGGATCAAATGGAAACGCTGTATCATCAACTCATTAAAGATCCAATCGTTAATAATCAGTTGAACTTTTTATTAAAAAAAGCAGAAGAGACGCTTAACCTCATGCCCCTTGTTTATCCCCCTCGTCCACAGCCTGTTTATACCCCCCCTGCCCCTCAAGTGACTCCAGAGCAACTCGAAGAACGCGCAAGAGCTAAGCGTCTACGCCCATTCTTTGGGTAAAACTTTACGGGTTATAGAGGGGATCAATATTAGGGTCTGTTGCACGGCTGTCGCCAGTTGATCCGACAGTAGGCTAAAGGGTTAAAGCCTAAGAAACCGCTAGAGCTCCAGTAAAAATAACGCCTCGATGTGAAAGTTCGCGCTCTTGATTTAAGTTTGGAGGAGACTGCGGTGGTAGATTTTCAGTGCCCCAAACATTGTGCTGCGTAGGCACCAAACCAAGTGGACTTGCAAATATACTGCTCCCAGCTGCGACTAATGAATCTGTTGAGCGAAACGATTTGCTAGGCGGTAATTTCGACCTTTTTAGTTGCGCTGGTGAAACTGTCTTTAGATGTTGTTCGAGTAATTGAATCATGTCAGCAGTAGAGTGCTGAACTATCGGTTCAGATGCTTTTGTTTTTTTAGAGGTTTTGTTCATCTTGGCGGCGTTCTTCATTGCTCGATCTTCAATGCCATTTTTCGCCGCTTTAACCATGGCTCGGGTAGGAGCATTGGTGGAAAACGCCATCAAGGTTGAAACCATAGGCATATCATTGTTTTTAACTGCGATATTAAAAGCCTGCAAAATACCTTGAGCTAAATGTTCATTATGCTTTTTAAATCGTTTAAAAAAACTTAATGATTTATAATGATGTTCTTTGATGGCTTGGCTGACTACCGCTTTAAGCGTCATGGGTAAAGGTTTTAATAAATATAAATAGTTTAGTGCTATAGGATCATCCGCGCCGGATGCTTTAGCCACAGCCTTGGCAATGGTATGTGCTGAAAACTGTAAATCAGCATCTTTGATTAATGCACGCAATAATTGTGTGTTTTTTGAACCACTCACCTCGATCAAAAGAAAATCAATCACCTCTTGAGCCTTATCTGCAAAACCACATTCTTTCAACCAAATGCTTATCATAGGCCATTGCTGAAAGACCGTGGCTTGCTGCAATAAATCATCTTCTAGTGGGTGACGCGCTAAATAATCATTTAATAATCCGATGTTTTTATTGGCAATACCATTCAATAAAACCTTTCGTCCGTTTTCTAAAAAGAAATCCTCGTTTAAATTAAGCCGCGCAAAAATCATGTCTCTTAATTCACGGTTATCAATATGAGTCAATAACTTGAGAAGAATTTCACGATGATATTCATTGAGGTCCGGTTCAAAATCTGAAGTAAGCTGCGTCACATGAAAAAGAAAATCCCATGATTTAACAAGGTGTAACGCATTTTGTTCAAAGAGAAAAACAATAAAAAGCGCTCGCGTGACTGGAAAAGGGCTGCTGAGCTTTTTAAGCAGCCCAAGAATTTCAAACCGTCCTAAAAGACACTGCCATTGTGAGACGAGATCTTGATACTCAAACAATGTTTCTTCATCGAGGATAAAGTGATTGATCTGCTCAACCAAAGTATGAGTTAACATCGCTGCCTCTATTTCAACAAAATGACTTAAATACGGCGAATGTTTCAAGGTGAAAAATACCAGTTTATCGTCCAATAAATATCGATAAATTAAAATAAACTGAAACAGTGTTTGAAAGACCTGTTCAGCCAAAGCAGTATTCACTGGCAACGTTGCTTGATATAAAGACAAAAATAATTTTGCACTTTCAAGTTCAGAGCCTGGTGAATGATCTGTGTCGAGTGATTGTAAGAATACAGCCATCATTCGACCATCAATGAATTGAATCCATTGAGGTTTAAAGGGAAGTAAAAATAAAATGGAAAATTTATCTTCGCTGATCCACTGTTGAAACAGTGGGTCATCAAAAAAACAGGCCAATTTGAACAAGTTAGCAGGCTTGTCTTCGGCTGTTTTATGAAGGAGTGACGGTGTAAGTAGTGCGTTTGAGTTATGCATATACTGTGTAAAAAATGCATCAAAATCATCCTCTGAACTGTGAAACAGTTCATCTATCAATACCACTAAACCATGTTCGCCAAAAACATCAACGAGTTGCTTTAAGTTATCAGGTGTTCTAGTGAGCAAAGGCGAGTGATTAATTTTTTCAATTGAGAGTAGTCCACCAACATTTTGGCCTAACAAGTTAATGCGTTTAAACCCACGTACGTCACAGGAAATAAGAGCTGCATCTTCTATTAATATTTTGGCAACCTCAAACTGATCGAGCAATTTATACAACAAAGAAACGACATTTAATGGTTTATCAACAGCACCAAAATTTGGGAAATAATAACCCACGTATTGGTGTAATATGCCAGAGCGAATCAATAAATCAACTGAAGCGCCTTGTTCAAGCATCCAAATCACGCAGGCGATAAATCTCAATGGGGTATCGAGAAAAGCCAGTGACAGTTGACAAAGAGCCAATGGAGCGGTTTGGTGTTGTATCGATGCTTTTAAGTTCTCGAGAAAATAACGAACACAAACAACCCCCATACCCACGACCGCACTCTCATTTTGTGTTTCATCATCAACGACTTGTAATGAAGCGATCAAATACTCCTCATAAAATTGGAGTGCCAAAACAGGATCATGTTTCAACCAAGCGTCGAATACCGTATGCGCATGCTTGTGCATTTGTGCATGGGCTAAAACAATCTTCAGTAAAAGTAAATCAATCGGTAATGTTTGTTCTTTTTGAAGATAGGTCTCGCATGTTTCAATAAATTTTAAATACCGCTCTAGTTGTTGCAACGCAGTTAAACTATTTTTTAGTGCATCAGCATCTTGGGCTGTTGCAAACCGAAGGGCATGGTATGCTCTTCGAGCCAATTGTAATTGTTCAGAAATATTCTTTTTGGCCGTTACGCACAAAGAAAGTGAGACGGATGTATGGGGCATGTTTAAAGTTAAAGATGGCGAATCGAACCATTTAAAGACTGCTTCAAACATAGCAAGCTCCTCTTTTTAAGTTGATATACTTGAAACACATATGTTTCGAGTATATCAACTGATACGGAAAAAGAAATTGCTCATTTTCGGTAACTAGCCAGGTATGCAGGGCTGTCCCACAGGGCAAGATCGTCTAAATAGCCGCTAGCACCCACGTCATCCCGAGCGAAGCGAGGGATCTCCATGAAGTGGCACCCTGCTTTTCATAAGGAGATCCCTCGCTTCACTCGGGATGACGTGGGGAGGCACCCCCAAGTCTTCATAAGACGCCCCCTGCCCCTTATGTAACATCAAGCATTGTAAAATAAAATCAATATTATATACTCTTAACACCTTAATTTTTAAGGTCAACTATTTTATGTCAGCGACTCATACGCTACGCAAGTTACTAAACAGCGACAAGATGATCGTTGCTCCCGGTGTATTTGATGGTCTTTCAGCATTACTTGCTAAACAGGCTGGGTTTCCAGTCTTATATGCAAGTGGTGGCGCAATTGCGCGCAGCATGGGTTACCCCGATATTGGCTTAGTCACGATGACAGAGGTCCTAGGCACTCTCGCACGCATTGTTGATGCAAGCAAGCTTCCTATCATTGCTGATGCCGATACTGGTTTTGGGGGGGTGTTGAATGTAAGGCGAACCGTTCATGAATATGAACGCTTAGGTATCGCAGGGCTACATATCGAAGATCAAACCTTTCCCAAACGCTGTGGGCATTTAAACGATAAATCACTCATTTCTACTGAAGACATGTGTGCAAAAATTATCGCAGCAACTGAAAGCCGAGAAGACCCTGATTTTTTAATCATTGCGAGAACTGATGCCATTGGTGTCGAGGGGTTCGAGAGCGCGATTAAGCGGGCCGAAGCCTATGCACAAGCAGGGGCTGATGTTCTCTTTATAGAAGCGCCCCAGACGCTTTTACACATCGAGGATATTGCAAAACGCATCCCGCAAAAAAAGCTTATCAATATGTTTTCTGGTGGAAAAACACCGCTGGTGTCTGCCGAGCACCTTAAAAAGCTTGGCTACAATATCATTATCATTCCCTCCGACTTGCAACGCGCGGCTATAATGGCGATGCAAAAAGTCTTGAACGTGATTTATCAAGATGGAAATAGTGCTGCAATTGAAGAAGAATTGACTTCGTTCGCAGAAAGAGAAAAGATGATAGGGACTGACGAATACTTCACCTTAGATGCGCAATCTTTTGACAAGGCTAAGCATTTAAATATCTCTCAAACTCAAGACAAAACAGGAAAATAAACATGATCACACGTAAAAACGTTACGCAGTATGGCATGCTCATTATGATGTTTGGTCTATTAGCCATGATTGCGCCCAATATAACGGGCTTATCCATTGCATTTGCTGTCGGCTTGCTGGTGTTCATCGTCGGTATTTTTCGTATTATTCTGGCTTTTCAAGTCGCTCAGTTTTCACACCAACTACTCCTCCTGTTGATTGGTCTACTCACCAGTGTTTGCGGCCTCCTCATGATTGCTAATCTGATGATAACCGCCGACCTACTGACTTTATTGTTGGCCGCATACTTTATAGCCGAGGGGATCTTAGAAATCAGCATTAGCGTCTACTTGCGCCCCAAAATGGGAGCAGCCTGGCTGATATTGAGTGGTCTCATCTCTATTCTGCTAGGCGTCCTGATTGCTGCTCAATTTCCATTATCCGGCGCATGGGCGATAGGTATATTATTTGGAATTAAATTATTTTTCGTAGGGCTCATGATGGTCACGATAAATAAAAATATACTGAAATAGTAGGGCGTGTTTACATTTGCCATTAACGCCGTCGGGCCGCTAGCTAAGTAATTGTGACCGTTACCACAAAAATAGGTATCTCTTGTTATTCATCTACGCCAAGGAGCTGCTGCACTAGCCCATGAGGCCGCCCTTGACCCAATATTTTCTACTAAACCATTATTTTGTAGTTAGCTATTCAGCTAAGCAATGTTATTTAGCTATTGGAGCCGTGAATCAAAAGCATTATGAACAATCAATATCAATTAGTTACATTCGAGATCTGGTACCCAGACTGGTACCAAAATTATTTATCTTGAAGCAGGCTTTTCTCTAAAACCCTTACAGAATATGGCTCCCCGGATTGGACTCGAACCAACGACCTAATGATTAACAGTCATCCGCTCTACCGACTGAGCTACCGGGGAATTGAGGCTGAATTCTAAATAGAATCGAGGACCTGGTCAATAGAAAAATGTCCTCTTGCCGTTTTTTTTTACTGAGGGACTGTAAAACAATAACTCATACACTTTACCGTCCCTTAAACGCAATATGTTCTTGATCTAGCTTTTCAAATAAATACTGTGAGGTTAATTGATGGACCTGTGTGGTTGGGTGCACCAAATCAAAGAAAAAATATCGCTCACAGGTCGGATGAGCTGCCGATATGCTGGCGTTCTTTGCATGAACACTGGCCACCATTTTTAATAAGCTTGTTTTTTCATTCGGCTGAATCAGTGCATCATAACAAGTCTCGTGTAAATAGTCGAAACCGAACTCCCGATAATGATTGGTCAGTTTGACAAACACTTTGTTTACATCAAAAAACATCCACTGAACGGCAGGAATCTGCTGTTGCATTTGTTTAAACAAGCCGAATAATTTATCGTTATGCATGACAGATAAAGTCTCAAGCGATTGCTCTGCTTCTAACTCTTGTGCCAGCGGTGTTCTTGAAAGATCAGGTAGATTCATGAGCAGAATGTGCTTTGCTCCTGCTTGAACCAGTCTTTCTAATCCTTTTTGTATCCCATTTTTAACTTGCTCGGTGACCTCATCTGCATTGTCTGGTGCGCCTAAATAATTGTTTCCTCCAATCCAGACAATAAATAAACTTTGCGGGTTGGCAATATCGGCATGCGACAGTAAATAGGTATCAATTTCACGATTTAGGGTAAAAAAGACATCATCATCATCGCCATTATCATTTAATACCCCCGCCCCACCAAAGGCATAATTTAAAATGCGTGCATCTGCATTTTCAAAATAATGCTTCATTAAATACTCAACCCAAATAGGGCCATCACTAAAATGCCCTGTATAATAAGGTGGCGATTGAGGCAACTGGTGCTTCATGTATTCATACAAATTACCCGTATCAGAAAGACTATCTCCAAAAATAACGATATTATCTAACGTTACTGCAAATCCACATTGCACAGACAACGAAAGTAATATACTTAATAATAGCCGTCTCATCATTATTCCCATGATCAAAAAAAATTCATTGTAGCATACATATTTTTTGTAACGGAACCATTAAGATGAATCAATTGCAATCATGATGCCGTAACTTCTTCTTAATAACGCGTTTTTTTAATACTTTTTCTTGACTTTATGTAAAAATAAATTGAACATACTGCAACTATATTAGATCTAATAGAGGAAATAAAAACATGAAACCCGATGCATTTTCAAAAAAATTCCGCCAAGCGCTTTTAATAAAACTTAAGCAAGAGAATTCACCTATTTGGAATCGGTTTATTCAACTTTTTCCAGAACCCTATCAGGTGATCACAAAGATCACCGAAATTGGACCAATGGCTCAACTTATTGATCACATTTTCTCAGAGATGAGTTTATGTAACGAAAATATTTCTTATCTCTATAGCCAATTTGAAAACACCTCGTTTTTCAAGCTGTTAATCGATACCTATTATAACCAAATTTCAATGGCATTATACCAAACAACTGTCGAGAATTCACAGAGATGCTTGGATTATGTATTACAATTGAGTGCCCAAATCGAACCACAACCAGCTTTCGCTGAAATGCAGATGTATTGGCTAGAGCATTTTTCACCACAAGATCAACGCACCTATACAGAAGGACGTGACGAGAATATCAAGCTTCGCAGACTCGACAGTTTAGCTCGACTCCTCAGTCTCCAATCACAATATTCTGTCTGTACTGCAGTCACTTTTTTTAATGATCAACTGGTGATTGGTGCCAACGTTTCCTCGGAAAAAGAAGAAGCAACCGTACAAAATGCCCTTGTGGATCGACTTACTCAGATTAGACAAGTCACCCATCAACTTCAATGTCTCTTAGTTGACAAATATGGCCCAACCTGGCGGAAACACGCCGACATCAGTGTCCTCATGCCAGCAGCGATACACTTCACCCTCCAGCTGATTCAACCATTTGGCATCTCAGTCCGACGAGATGAATTTGTGCAAGCGTTATATAAATGGTTTGATGCGATGCTATTAGATGACGACACCTTTTCTGCGCTTGAAAAAAATTGCGCCCTAGAGCGTCCCCCCCTAATTCTTACCCCGATTTCAATGAAAGCAGATCCGATCTTCCACACCATGTACTCGAGTGATTTTCATGGAGAACAACTGATTGTTTATTATACTGACAATAATGGTAGATTAACTGAGAATACACCCATGGGAATATCTAAACTCAGCTGCGAAACTTGCCACAATGCACTAAGACCGCTATCAGAGGGAATACCGCATTTCATCATCAGCGGCTCACATGGACAAACATTTTCAAGAACGGTAAATGTAAGAACAGGGCAACAAGCACCGATGACGCCAAAAAAAATGGCGCCTCTCATCGCAAAAACCAGCCCTCAGGAAACCCCTGATGAAAGAAGAAGAAAACGCCCTCGTACTATTAGTCCCATGCGACCAATTGAGTATGAACCCGAGGACGAGAGAACTCCTTTAGCAAGACACGGTATATTTATAGGAAAAACAGCGAGCAGCAGCGCTCCGAGAAGCGATACTGACCAACATCCCAAAGGAAGGGCTCACTCGCCTAGTTGAACAGACAACGGCATGTCGTTCACCGACTGCAATAACAATTTGTTTTTTTCTAATAACCCAACCACTTGAGCAACCTGCTCGCGCTCAAGTGATTGTTGTTTTTGACACGCGCCCAGCTCATGCGCCATCGTCACGGCAGATAATAACATCAATTGAAATTCGGTTAAGTCTGAAAATTGTTGCTTATGTTGCTTCAATAACGCATTGAGTCGCGTGACTGCCGTCTGCAAATTTTCTACTTCGGTTTTAGGACACTTCATTTCATAGGTTTTCTTGAATACTTTAATTGGACAAGACACCACATCACTCATCAGGGAACCTCCTACAACAAAAAACGATACAACAACCATCTGCTCAAATAATATCAAGTTTGGCTTGCTTGCGCAAATACGCTATACTTTCCTCTCAAGTTACTGGCAAACTACATCAAAAATGAATCAAAATGACGCGCAAATATCACTTCCCGCTTACGGGGAGCTCTCTTCTTTAGTTGAACCTATCGACCTACCTTTCTCACTTAGCCAATTACATGGCTTATTATGTGGGTATATTTGTATTGGACAGCCCGAGCAAGCACTTACTTTTTTAAACACGCTTCTATCCAGCAGCCCGGCCAGCATCCATGCCGCGGATAAAGCCGCCTTATTATCTGTTTTTTCAATCAGTGAGCACTTAATCACCCATTTAGATTTTTCTTTTCAACTTTTATTACCCGACGATGGTGTTGCATTACCTGAGCGCGCAAAAGCGTTCAGCGAATGGTGTCAAGGCTTTTTGCAAGGGTTCCATCTTCCCTCCTCAAGCAAAGCACAACTCAATGAAGACACTCAAGATCTGTTGTTTCATCTCCAAGAGTTTTCTCTGCTCGATTATGAACAGCTCGCGTTCACCGACGATGATGAGCTGGCGTTAACAGAAGTGTATGAATATACGCGTCTTGCTGTGCTGCATCTTAAGGCAGACAAAGCTGAGCAGTTAGAGGACCCTCGGGGTAAACAGGCGCATTAGCCTTAAACTGAGTTTGCACCATGAATAAACAACCGTTTCAAAATCGGCACTTTCTGACACGCATGCAGTCCTATATCACGTAGCATCTGCAGCGGTTGAAGAGGCGTAGAGAACATCGTTTTTAACCCTTCCAACATCAAAATAGTTTGCCACACTTGGGCTTTACGTTCACGTTGATAGGCGCCAAGCGCACGTGTCAGGCGATTTAATCCGCCTGCGTCAACCTGCTGCAACCAACATTGTAAATCGGCTAAGCCCACATTTAAGCCTAATCCCGCCATAGGATGAATCGTGTGTGCCGCATCCCCTAATAACAACCAATGTTTACCCACGTACTGCTGCGTATGCCGCATGGTCAGTGGAAATCGCGTGCAAGGTCCCTGGCTTTTGACCTCTCCAAGGCGCCCTCTTATCTGTTGGGTGAGCATTTGATTAAAAACCGCAACATCCAAAGCCAATAGATGTTTCGCTTGCGCCACCGATGTGGACCAAACAATCGCACATTGATGCGGATGAGATAAGGGTAAAAAAGCAAGTGGGCCATCTGGTAGAAACACTTGGTAACAACAGTGTCGATGGGGTAAGGTGGTTTCTACAACTGTTATCAACGCGTCTTGATGATAAGACCACTGAGTCACAGGCAAATTCAACTGTTTTCTAAAACTAGATTGCGCGCCATCTGCAATGAGTGCAAGTGGCGCTCGCCAGCTCGATTGGTGATCACGTAATTGTACGCCGTCAGGTTGTTCAGAAATATGGTGAATAGAGACCTTAGCATAATAAGAAATAAGCTCGTGGTCTTTGATTTGATTGAATAAAGCTTGCATTAAACCCGCATCAGATGCAATGACGCCTAATTGTGACAATCCGATGAGCCTTGAATCAAAATCGATCTCAGCTGAACGATTGGCTACCCAAACGGCCATGCGCTCATAAGGTGTCATCCAATCTGCAGTACTGGCCTCTAACGCGCCTAGCGACGTTAATAAAGAGAGCGAAGCCGCATTCAAGGCATAAACCCGGCCCAAGGGTGCAGCGTCTTGTGCGGTCGATAAATCCCCCTTATCAAGCAATGCCACTCGTTTTCCGCGTTTGGCCATACTCAAAGCCGCACAGAGTCCAACCACCCCCGCACCTAGAACAAGCACCTCATCGTCATGAACCATGCTTACCCCCGACAGAAGACAGCGGAAACCCGCAGGCAAGATCAGGTGCGAGTCCGCCTAAGCCACTCGCATGTCGCACCATCGTCGATTCCCCCCAGTGCGTTTGTTCAAACACACTTAAGGCCAAACTACGCAATAAACGAATCGGTAAAGCCTGATGCTTAAAGACACTCAACACACCCTGAATCGCTGAGATGACCTTTTTTCTATCGGTTTCACGTAGCAAATGATACTGCGCTAACATTTGAGACTGTAAACCCGCTTGCCCCACACATTGTACCAAATGGGCAATATCCCTTAAGCCCAAATTAAACCCTTGTGCGCCAAGTGGATGCAGGGTTTGGGCCGCATTCCCAATGAACACAAGAGGCCACTGATGTTGAATTGGCATGATGGTTTCTGCGAGTGGCACACAAACCCGCGCACCCAATTGTTTAAACCGACCCAATCGCCCCCCAAACACCTGATAAAACGTGTGCATAAACTGTTTTTCTGGTAACTGTTGTAATGCTATCGCATCCTGGGCGGGTAAGCACCACACCAACGCCATGCGGCTATCTTCAATGGGTAAGAGTGCTAAGGGCCCTTGTGGCGTAAATCGCTCAAAGGCGCGCCCCATATGAGGGCGTCTTAAAGATAAATTAGCTAGCACAGCATAATGGGTTTGCGGGCGGGTTTGCGTGGGCAAGGAGACAAACGATCGCAGGCAAGAATGTGTCCCGTCTGCTGCCACAATCAATTTGGGTTGAAGGGTCCATTGTTTATGTTGGTTTTGTAGGGTCACTTGCCCTGTTTCGCTCTCATAATGAATTAACTTCGTACGCCATAACACATCTTTGGTTTGCAACTTGGGTTGCAAAATCTGATAAAACCGATGCATTTCAACCACATAGCCTAATGGCGTTTCTTCATCCTGAGCATTAAATCGCGCAGCACCAAATTGACCTTGTGAAGAAATCTGTATGTTTTGCACTGCGGTCGCATGAGAAGACAATGCATCCCATAACCCCACTGCCTTTAAAATTTGCACGCTTGCCGCATTCAACGCAATCGATCGGGCATCAAACGACGGGGTGGTTTTATTTGCAAAATCACCCCCATCACACAAGACAACGCGATACCCTGTTTGCTGTAAAGCCAGATATAAAATAGAACCCGATAGCCCTGCACCCACAATCAATATATCAGGCTTCGTACTCATCCTTGCAACATCCAAGCTTCAATATCATCAGGGTCAACTAACAAGTCTGCGCTCAAATTACGATACCCTGTTGTCGTCACCAGAATATCATCTTCGATGCGTATGCCTATATTGTGCCAACGCGAATCAACCTCTGCGCATTGCTCTGAAATATACAACCCAGGCTCAATGGTAAACACCATGCCAGGCTCTAGTGAACGGTAAAGATTATTTTGTCTATAATGACCACTATCATGAACATCCAAGCCCAACCAATGACCTGATCCATGCATATAAAACCGTTTATACGCTTGAGCCTCTATTAATCCATCGAGTGTTCCTGTTAACAACCCTAAATCACATAGCCCCGCTGTCAACACGCGTACGATTTCGTCTTGCAAACAAGACCATATCACACCAGGCTTAACCAATTTCATTGCAGCCGTTTGTGACGCCCATACTAACTCATACAAAGCGCGCTGCTCTGCAGAAAATCGACCTTTAATCGGAAAGGTGCGGGTGATATCAGCTGCGTAATTTTCAAATTCACCGGCCGCATCAATTAAAACCAAGTCACTTGGATTTAAAGGCGCATGATTGGCCGAATAATGCAAAATACAGGCATTTTTTCCCGCGGCAACAATCGGCTCATACGCCACGCCACTACACCCATGCTGAGTGAAAATATAACGTAACTCTGCTTCTAATTGGTATTCATATTCAAAAGTAGGACAGCGCTGCATGGCATGTCGATGCGCCAAAACTGAAATATCTGCCGCTTTTTGCATTAATGCAATTTCTTCATCGCTCTTAAATAACCGCATCTCGCTTAAAAGAGGCGAACTATCCGCCAATTGGCAGGCTCCAGAACCCATTTTTTGAGACTGGTCTTTCAACTGCGTCATCGTGCGAAGAATCAACTTTTCACACACCGCGTCATGCCCCATCGCATAATAAAGCGTGCGATATCCACTCACCAACCCCGGAAGTTTGGCTGCCACCTCATCTATTGAATAAGCGGCTTGCACTCCTAACACATCTAGTGCCGCCTCTTGCCCCAACCGAGGCCCAGTCCACTGCTCCATTTCCGGATGCCGTGGGCGATTAAATAATAAACTATCCCCTTGCTTCCCCCCCATCACCATGAGCATCGCATTGGGTTCATGAAATCCGGTCAGATAATAAAAATCGCTATTTTGCCGAAAAGGATAATGCGCATCTCCATTCCGTAATGCTTCATGATTCGCACCAAGAATAACGCAAGCCCCCTCGCCAATTTGCGCCGCCAATTGTTGGCGACGTTTTACATAGGTGTTTTTTGTGGACATGTGTTCTCCCTACAACATTAAGCCCTCGTCATTGCGAGCGCAGCGCAGCGAAGCAATGACGAGGGGGTTCACCACACCGCCAGCGGAAAATGTTCCAAAATATGCTTATCTTTGGTAAGAAGCGGAATATTTAAAATCGCACTGCCTGCAACGGTGATTCTATCAAACGGATCGCGCGTCCAGGCAATATCGATTGATTTCATCATCGCTTTATCACCCAAGTCATGCAGCTTTAAATCAACAGCAACCTGCAGCTCATTGTAAACTTCCAGTGCGCGCATTGGAATACGTTTGATTTCATAAAGATATTCGAGTTCCAATAAATTAATTGATCCAGTTATCAATTCATTGTTTTCAATTAAATGGACTGCTTTTTTGCTCAGAAGCTTATTTTCTCCTGATAAAAGCCACACCAACACATGCGTATCAAGATAAATGGTCATGCCAATCCTTTAACCAATCGTGATGAATGATATCTTCGGGAGACTCAATCACAAAGTCAGCACGCTTAGGTAACCTCGCAAGCTTACTAGCCTTTGTAGTCGTAATAATTTTGATGAGATGCCCCTTGCGTTTTAGCTCAATAGGCACACCCGTCTCAATCAAAGTATCTATTTTGTTGTAGAGATCATTTCTAAGTTCAGTTAAAGAAAGCATACGGGGGTCTTTAATTTATATGTACGTACTTATAAATATACACCGTACGCGCGTAAAATGCAAGTGGCTACCGACAATTCGCTGGCGCATATCTCGACAACAACGTCCCCGCCGATACCCCAGTAAATCCCTGGCTAATCGCCACCACTTGACTCACTGATGAACACGCCCAATCCAGAGTCCCTGCGCCATGTTCTGGAAACGCATACTGCTTATCTACGGCCAGCACGCCCCCTAAATCCACATTATGGCGTGGCGTTAATACCATGGTAGGGTTGGCCGTATGCGTGCCCAAATTCTGAAAAATAATCGTTAGCGCGCCCGTGCCTTCATTCGCCTGCAGTTGCTGCACATATTTAGAAACCCCTGAAGGATTGGCTGAATGTGCATTCTCGGTATTATAAGATTGGATCATGCCTTGAACCGTATGAAAGTCCCCCGACTGGTACGCTTCAGAAAATTGAATTTTATAAACATTTGCTAGCGATAATCCCTCTGACACTTTTGCTCGCACCAAGTAATCTTGATATGCGGGCAGCGCAACCGCTGCTAATACGCCCACAATCGCAATCACCACCATTAACTCAATTAATGTAAACCCAACCGGTCGAGCTTGCTGTCTCATTTAACTGCTCCTTTCCTGCTTCTTCATATAAGTCTTGCCTACGATTGAAGATAAATCAATAAAAATGCGCAAATTCTATCTACTTTGACATTGCCTTTCACTCTCATTAGAATGAGACCCTTCATTCCATCATAAGGGCTTCATCCTTGTCTGCTCACTGGTTACGCACGGTTTTTCCCATCACGTTACTTTATGCCTGTCGTATGTTGGGGCTTTTTTTACTTATTCCCGTATTTACGCTGTATGCCCCCGAGCTCAACCACGCAACACCCGAACTGATTGGTCTTGCATTGGGTGCATATGGGCTCTCTCAAGCTTGTATGCAAATCCCCTTTGGGCTCCTTTCCGACCGATTCGGCAGAAAACCCATGATTATCTTTGGGCTTGGTTTGCTCATCATTGGCAGTCTCATCGGGGCACTGACTCACTCGATTTATGGCATGCTGTTTGCACGTATTCTTCAAGGGGCTGGCGCCATTGGCAGCGTACTATTAGCGTTAGTCGGCGATTTGATTCCTGCACATCATCGCGCAAAAGCTATGGCCGTCGTGGGGGTGAGCATTGGCGTTTCCTTTAGCATCGCCATGATCTTAGGCCCCGTGCTCACCAGTCATTTTGGCTTAAGTAGTCTGTTTTATTTAACCGCAGGTCTGGCGACCCTAGGCGTCGGCATCTTATTTTATGCCATCCCCACCCCAATCACGACGCTACACACCGCCCCATTCCAACTCAGCGCCTTTCGAAAGCAGCTGACTCAACCCGAATTACAACAACTTAACATCGGTATTTTCGTGCAACACGCGGTACTCACCGCCACATTTTATGTCCTACCACTCCAATTACATCAATTCATCACAACAAGCTGGCATTTTTATTTGCCCATCGTGTTTTTCTCTTTTATTTGCATGGCCCCTATCGTTGCCATCTCAGAAAAAAAACAATGCGTTCAACCGGTTTTAAAACTAGCGGTGTTCATATTGATAGTCACCCAAGCACTGCTTACGCATTATAGCTCAAGCTGGCCCATGCTTGTCACCCTTATTTTTATCTATTTTATCGCATTTAATTTAGGCGAAGCGTTCCTCCCCTCTCAAATCTCTCAACAAGCCCCCGCCACGCAACGCGGCACCGCAATGGGTATTTATTCCACATACCAATTCATGGGTATTTTTGCAGGTGGTGCCTTGGCGGGCTTAACTTACGCCCACTGGGGTAGTAGCGGTGTGTTTTCACTCAATACACTGATGTGTGTGGGATGGTTTTTGATGATGAGCAAGCATGCCAGAGTTACCTGAAGTCGAAACCACTCTACGTGGCCTCATGCCTCACCTATGTGGTGCGGTCATTCAAAGCGTTGTGGTTAGGCAGCCTCAATTGCGTTGGCCTATTCCGCCTCAGTTAAATACCTGTTTAACACAACAAAAAATTATCCGGCTATCACGCCGCGGTAAGTATTTATTAATCCACATGACAACAGGCACGTTGATGATTCATTTAGGCATGTCTGGCAGTTTACGGATTTTGAATGCTAACACGGTGAGTGCTCGTCATGATCACGTGGACATCATTTTTTCTGACAATATCCTATTACGCTACACTGATCCTAGACGTTTTGGCGCAATCCTCTGGACCGAAACCGATCCCCTCAAACATCCCCTTCTGATCTCTTTAGGAATAGAGCCACTTGATGCCCAGTTTACTAGCGCTTATCTTCAGCAAGCAGCGCGTAAGCGTCATGTTGCGATCAAACCCTTCATCATGAATAGCAAAATCGTTACGGGCATTGGTAATATTTATGCTACAGAGGCATTGTTTTTGGCCAAAATCCACCCCATGACGCCCGCTCGGTTACTCACCCAGCAACAGTGTGAGCAACTCGTCGAAGCCATAAAGCAGATTTTAAAATCTGCTATTTTACAAGGCGGCACGACCTTAAAAGACTTTGTGAATAGTGAAGGTAAGCCTGGCTATTTTTCACAGCAATTACACGTTTATGGTCGTGCGCATTTACCTTGTACGGCATGTGGCGCTTTATTACAGTCTATCCAACAAGGACAGCGGCGTACTATATTTTGTGTGAATTGTCAGACATGATAAATCCGAGCCGCGAGGCGAGGGGCTTTTTAGGCAAATAAAGACAGCAACGCACCAGATAACAGAATAACAATCCCCCAAAACTGCTGAATATTAATGTGCTCGCCTAGCAAAATAATACCAAAAATAAGCACAAAAACAGGCTCTAACACAGACAAAATTGAGGCCTGAAGCGAGCCAATCTGTTTGAGTCCTTTCAATAGTAACAAAATAGGAATCACCGTAGAGATGAGGCCTAAACCGAAGATATTCAACCAAACACCCATTTCAGTTGGCACCACCATATGAGGCTCAAAACCCACCGCGATGAGCGCACTTAACGTAGCGCCCACACACACCATCAACGTGTCAACCTGTGCTGACACCGCGCTATGTTGGCTCACGATAATGTAGCCTGCAAACAATGCGGCTGATAGTAGACTTAAGGCTATCCCAACTACATTAAATTCAAATGGATTGCCACGCATCAAAAACAGCATGCCAATCAAAATCACGACCACCGCGACATAATACATGGGGTTCACACGCTGTTGATAACAAATGCGATTTAACACCATGACCATGGCAGGATACGTGAAAAAAATAACCATCGCTAAGCCCGAGCCAATATAATCTGCAGCCATAAAATAAAGGGTTGAACTCGGGCCATAAAATACCACGCCGTGACACAGCGACTTACCCCAAGTTTTCCAATCAAATGAAGGGCGCTGAACCAGTAACATCCCCCCCATCACAATACTTGAAACCAAAAACCGCCAAAACAACATCATATTGACAGACAAGTTCGCGTGAATGAGGCTCATGCCAAAGTAGCCAATAAACCCAAAGAAAAAACCGGATAACATCACATATACAACACCGCTTTGATGATGGGATAGTGAGAATGACAACTTACAACTCCTAAAATGGATGAGGTTAGGCACTGTCCCTAAAGTCTTTATACGCGCCGATCGGCCCCCTCCCCCGCGAAAAACATCAACATACTTGTTCAAACTTCTAGCGCGGGAAAGGGGGTATTCGAGCGTAAAAAAACTTTAGGGGCTCTAACTAACCTATTTGATTAACGGGATTCCCCTGCTCAAAAGCCGTTACATTACTCATTGTTGTTTTAACAATGTTTTCTATAGCTTCTTGAGTCAAAAATGCTTGATGTGGCGTCATCATAACATTAGGCAGTGAACGCAACTTTAAAAACACTTCATCCTGAACCGGTTCACCTGAGTGATCTTTAAAAAATAAGCCCCGCTCTTTTTCATAGACATCCAAACCGGCATATCCAAGATGACCTGATTCAAGCGCTGTAATTAATGATTGCGTATCACATAATGCCCCACGCCCGGTATTAATCAGCATGGCATTTTTCTTCATTTTAGCACACGCTTGCTCATCTATTAAATGCATGGTTTGAGCATTTAGCGGGCAGTGTAGACTGATGATATCTGATTCACTCAATAGCTCATCGAGCGAAACGTAATTCACCTTTAAATGTCTGCACATCTCATTGGGTTCGGGATCCACAGCAAGCAGCCGACACCCAAACCCGTTCATAATTCTAACAAAAGCAGTGCCTATATTACCCGTACCAATCACCCCTACCGTCTTTTGATAAAGATTAAATCCCACCAAACCCTCTAATGAGAAATTATTATCTAAACCATGCAAATAAGAGGTAAGGATTTTTCGATTTAACATTAAAATTAAGGTCACAGCAAATTCTGCAATCGCTTCAGGGGAATATTTAGGTACATTAACAACGGTGATTCCAGCCAATCGCGCTGCCGTTAAATCCACATGATCAAATCCTGTGGATCGCAATGCAATTAATTTAATGCCATAACCGGCTAATGTATTAATAATGTCTTTATTTAAACAATCGGTTACAAAGCAACAAATCGCATCACATCCTTTTGCTTTGTCAATGGTTGTCAATGACAGCGCCTCCGATACAAAAATGAGTTTATGTTGGAGACTCATTGTCGTAAACAGGGGTTTCTCGTAATTTTTTATGTTGTATATTGCTACTTTCATAAGGTTTCGATTTCTGTTGATCCCATCGAATCAAAATCATCTGGAATATGAAAGGCATGCAGCATAAAACCTAAACGTCGCATTGGTTTGCCCACAGGCGCATCAATCGACATCACTTTAACTAGAGGTTTTCCCGCTTTTGTAATCACAAATGACTTACCATTGGCAGCTTCTTCGACGAGGCGTGATAAATGGGTTTTAGCTTGGTGAATATTGTATTGCTGCATGTTCTCTCCTAAGACCACTTGGCCAAATTGGGACCAATTAGTTTATGTTGTTTTTTAATTTAAATCAAGTTTCGGGATTCTCGCTACGGTCTTAACTAAGCATACCCCCTCCCTAACCCTCCCCCGCGTTCAGCATATGAGTTTTAGAAGGGTTTCGCGCGCGGGAGAGGGGACAGATCGGAGTATAGAAAAACTTTAGAGATGTTACCTAGTTTTCAACCAATTGTTTAACCCGTTTCACAAATCCCTCTCCAGGATCCGTTTTTTTTGTGCGATAGTGCCCATCTTTTTCTAACCACAAGGGCGTATTCACATATTTTAAATAATCTTTATGTCCAATAACCTCACGAATGCTCGGGTATTTTTGTTTTAAATGGCACACCAAAAATGCATTTGCTTCTACCTGTTGTTCTGTCAGATCCGCTTTACCATGCACCCCGCCTACATTTTCAATTCCAATGGCACAATGATTGAGACCAATGACGTGTCGGGCCATCCAGTTATCGGGCATGAGCTGATAAATAGTGCCATCTCTATCTACTAAAAAATGGACTGACACATTGAGTTCCCCAGGTAATCCGCTGCGACTATAAGGCGTTGAATGAGCTCGTGGGGGATTAAATACCTGAAAACTACCCTTCAGTGTAGGGGCTTCAGTCCAATGCAAAATAATGAGTTGTGGCTTGATGTTAATTGAAGATGAGCGAATGCCGTAATGCGTGCGTTGATACGCTTGTGTTAATTGTATTCTGGTTTTATCAAAGACGATGGGGGTTTGAATGATGGGTTGGGGGGAGTGACATGAAAATGGGAAGGCATTTTGACTGAGAAGTAGAAATAACATCATTGTTGGGCCGAGGCCCAACCTACGTTTATACCCAACGCTAATGAGTTTTCGGTTTTTTAGGCGACTCGATTTTTTCGTCCATGGCTTCCAAAAAGATGCGTAATAGTCTGTTCTATTGCAAATCTTTTTGGAAGCCATGGACGGAAAAAGCGATAGCATAAAATCCGAAAACTCATTAGCGTTGGGTATATATGATTTCATGGTTTTAACACAACGTGTGTTGCAAATTCTCCTCGCTCACCGCTTTCAAGCTCATAGCTGATGCGTTGGCCTGCTTTTAATTCTTTATAGCCTGCCATTTGAACTTGGGAGAAATGAACAAAGACCTCCACTCCGCCATTATCGGGGGTAATAAACCCATAGCCTTTAATTTTGTTAAAACGATCAACTGTACCGGTTTGCATAATGATACTCCTATTTCAATTTTCTCACATTCACCTTGCGACCTTTCAGTTTTCCATTTTGCAAATACTGAAAAGCCCTATCAACTTGGCTGCGATGCACCGCAACATAAGAACACAGTGCGGTGATATCAATTTTTCCTATCTTATCCCCAGCTAACCCTGCCTCTTTAGTCAGCGCACCTAATATATCACCAGGCCTGATTTTATCTTTTTTCCCTTCACTGAGACACAAAGTAACCATCTCTGGCAATATCAAGGTGTGATGCGTTTGCGTGAGCTCACTGGGGTTTCCCCAGACCATCGGCTGTGTTAAATCGGCTTCAATCGCACAAAGTCGTTGAGCATCTGCAGGCGTTGTGATGCTGAGCGCTAGTCCTTTACACCCAGCGCGTCCGGTTCGACCAATCCGGTGGATATGCACCTCAGGCTCAAACGCCAATTCAAAATTGATCACAGCAGGAAGCTCTTTAACATCAAGGCCACGTGCCGCAACATCTGTTGCGACCAAAATAGAGCAGCTTTGATTTTTAAAACGAATCATCGCCACATCTCGTTCGGCTTGCTCCATATCTCCATTGAGCGCAATTGCACTCAAGCCTTCTGCTGTTAACATCTTAGCCAAGCGCGTGGTTTGTTCTTTGGTGTTACAAAACACCAACGTTGAAGCAGGCTTATAATGAAGCAATAACGCTTTTAATAATGAGAATTTATCATTCTGATGAGTGAGTTCATAAAAAATTTGTTCAATGTCGATGTCGTGCTGTGTTTCTTCTACCACTATTTTTTCAGGTTGCTTCATGAACGCACTAGATAGTTTTTTAATTTCAGCAGGGTAAGTTGCTGAGAACAGTAGGGTCTGCCGTTGTTGCGGGCAACTCATGATGATGGTATTGATCTCATCAAAAAACCCCATATCCAACATGCGATCCGCTTCATCTAACACTAACATTTGTAAATGTTTTAATGAGAGAGATGCTTTATCTAAATGTTTTTGTATGCGCCCTGGTGTCCCCACAATAATATGAGCACCATGTCTCAATGAATCCAGTTGCGGTCTCAGTGGCATTCCGCCTGACAAGTTAAGCACTTTGACGTTAGGAATTAAACGCGCTAATTGACGTAGCGCTTGACTGACCTGTTCTGCAAGCTCGCGTGTCGGGCACAAGATCAGTGCTTGTACAGCATAGTGCTCTACGGTCAATCGGTTGAGTAAAGACAACCCAAACGCAGCTGTTTTCCCACTCCCCGTTTTGGCTTGAACAATCACATCTTGACCATTCAACATCGCGGGCAGGCTTAAAGCTTGAACTGGTGTCATGTTATGATAGCCTAAAGAGGCCAGGTTATTTAATAGCGCGTCCCGTAGGGCTAAGGATGAAAAAGCATCGCTCATGTTAATATATCGCTCAAGTTACACAATTAGGGCGTAGACTAACACTTACGAGGTCAAACATAAACCGTCCAACCTACATCACGTCATATACCGCAACCTTATCAAGCGCTAATAACTTCACCAAACGCTTGGCCACACCTGACGGCAAGACGGTGTAAACCAACAAGCCCTCATTTGCAAATCCCTCCATCACACAAGACATCCACGGAAAAGGAAAACGCCAAACAGGTAAAAACAAATACGGAGCCTTAATTCCAAAATCAATGGAATAGAATCCGGCGTTAGAACAATTGCTAACAAGCGCGTTTTTGTACTGCGGCAAAAAGGCCTCAGGAATAATGCGCCATAACCTTTTTAATCCGCCGTTTTCTCGAAAAAAATCTTGAGATCTCTGATAGGAAAAAGATTCATCTTGGTGGTGGTTCACTGATTCATGAATGTCTTTAGCAATCGCCTCTACTGGATGATCATGGGGAAATTTGACAAACACAGTATCAATAAAATTACCCAATACATTGAATGGCATACCTACTCTAGGTCTCATATTAAGCACCATCGTTGCATAGTGACACGCGGCCTTATCTTTGCGGCAGTAGGCTAGTGCTTTTAATACATAGGCACTGATGGCATCATTACGTGATAATTTTTGTTCTGCTTTTTCGCTCAAGCGCTGTCTTAATGCCATAACCTGTTCTTGAGAAAAATAAAGATAAAGATGTCGCTTCGGTAAACAAACGTTTTTTATAAGACGAAAAATGTCCATAAAACGTAAAACGATTAACCGCCTTAACGGGTTCTGCTCCTGAACAGAGGACCCTTTTTTATCTCGCGGGATCTCAAACTCAAGCTCACGGTCGTCAGCGATCGTCCCCAGCGGATACTCTCGTTGTTGAACGCGTGCAGACAACGCGTTTAAAAAGATCATAAAAGTCGCGGCATCCCCAAGCGCATGATGGTATGAATATCCAATAGCTAACCCATCAACGTGGTAACTCAATTTAATGGTGAGCACCGGTTTATAGCGTTTAAATGGATGATAAGGATGCACCACATCGACAAACTCAGATGTATTCAGCGCATGACAATCAGGTAAGATTTGGGGTAACTCATTCTCAATATGCACAATATTGACCTGCACGCCCTGATTATTACAATCAATGTACAATTGGCGATTCTGTCTCTTCAACGCACCCGAAAAAATAGGAAAATCTTTAAGCACGTCTTGTAGCGCAGCCACAATGACAGCTGATGGAATCTGTGTTCGATAAAAAAAGACCATGGAAACAGCAATAGACGAAACAAAATGATCGACCAATGAGCATTTGATGCGTTGAGGACGATGCTCAAGTGCTTTTACTAAAAAACGATTGGTCACTCACATCCCCTCGTAGGTTGGGCCTTGGCCCAACAATGTATCGCGTGTTGGGCCAAGGCCCAACCTACACCACTTGGCCCGCTGCCCACCCAGAAGACCAAGCCCATTGGAAATTATAACCCCCTAACCATCCAGCGACATCTAACACCTCACCGACAAAATAAAGTCCGGGCACTTTTTTCGTTTCAAACGTCTGAGAAGAAAGCTCATTGCAATCCACCCCACCCAAGGTGACTTCAGCGGTTCGGTACCCTTCTGTTGCGTTGGGTTTAATGATCCACGGCTGTACCTGCTGAACCAAACCCAATAGTATTTTATCATTAAACTGCTTCATGGGAGTATCTAAGAGCGCGGCAGGGAAAAATACACTCAACATGCTTTTAGCAAAATAACGCGCTAGCACGGTTTTTAAAAAACAGTCTGGCGATTCTTTTTTAGCGATTTGCAAGGTTTCGAATACATTTAAGTCTGGCAATAACGTGATACTCACGTCATCACCCGGATGCCAATAAGAAGAAATTTGCAAAATAGCAGGTCCACTTAATCCACGATGCGTAAACAAGATATTTTCGCGAAATGAATGACCATTACATTCAACAAGTGCATCAATTGAAACGCCAGACAATTGTTCTAGGCGTTCCTTGTCTTGTGTATGTAACGTAAAAGGAACCAACCCCGCTCGTGTTGGATATACCGACAACCCAAATTGAGCTGCAAGTTGGTAGCCAAAAGGACTCGAGCCGAGCGTAGGAATGGACAGGCCACCACTGGCCACAACCAATGACTGGCACTCATAGCGCACATCATGACATTGAATCATAAAACCTTCATCGAGCCGATTAACAGATCCAATCTGTTGATTCAGCAACAAGGTGACGCCATTTTTTTTACATTCTGATAACAGCATCTCAACAATTTGGCTGGCTTTATGTTCACAAAATAATTGCCCCAATGTTTTTTCAAAATACTCGATACGATAGCGCTCAACTAAGGCCATAAAATCCCATTGGGTATAACGACTAAGAGCTGATTTACAAAAATGTTCATTATGAGAGTGAAACCGTGTTGGGCTAATATGGAGGTTCGTAAAGTTACAGCGCCCTCCACCCGACATCAGAATTTTTTTACCCGGTTTATTGCTTTTCTCTAAAATTAAAACTCGGCGGCCTCGTTTACTCGCTTCAATAGCGCTCATCAACCCCGCAGCGCCTGCGCCTATGATGATTACATCAAATTTAGATATCATGCTTCACATCAACCCATCATTCGCAGACCATCTTCTGGTTTAAGCTTTAAAAACACAAACGCAGAGAGTAAGGTCAATAACCCAAGTACAAAAAAAGTATCCTGAAAGATCCAGGATGTTAAGTGTAATGGCCCTTGCATTTTCGAAGAAAAAAAACGAATCAATATCGCACTTGTTGCGACACCAAAACTCTGCGCCAATTGCTGGACGGTTCCTAAAATACTGGTCGCATCACTAAGATCAGCTGATGCAACATCTGCATAAGCCAAAGAACTCACCGCACTGTACTGCAAAGATAGCATACATCCATACGAAAAAGTCAAAAAGGCAATCACATATAGTGACGTATGAGCATCAATCAACATAAAGGCCCATATTGACAGGCCAGACAACAGAGTATTGATGATCAGTAATCGTTTATAACCCAATAATTGTAATAAAGGGGACACCAATGGCTTAACCACTAAAATAGCCATCGCCGTAGGGGTTAATAATAACCCAGCTGTTTGTGCAGGAAACCCGAGTCCAATTTGTAACAACAGCGGAACCAAAAATGGAATCCCCCCAAAACCCAAACGTGATATTAAATTCCCCATCACCGATACTCGAAATGTTCTTAGACGTAACAACGAGAGATTCACAACAGGATATAACTGACGTTTAGAACGAATGGTATACGCAATAAATAATAAAACGGAACCAGATAAAACACTCACAGCGACCGTATCAGACATCGTCGTTTCACTCAACGCCGATAAACCAAACGTCAACCCCGCTAGCGCGGCGCCAAACAATACAAACCCTAGCCCATCGAAAGGTTTTACGGGCTGCGGTGGGACTTCCTCCAACCAGCATTTTGCTAACATAATAGCGGTGATACCAATAGGAATATTCACCCAAAAAATCCAGTGCCAAGACAGATAATGAGTGAGATATCCACCAATCGCCGGACCCAGCATCAGCCCTATTCCACCGACCATCACCACGCGCCCCATCATCACAACAAGCTTTTCTCTCCCATATTTTCGTATCAGCATCAGTCGGCCGATGGGTAAGCCCAGTGCGCCTCCGAGCCCTTGAATAAAGCGCGCAACCATTAAGCTGGTTAAATTATATGAGCAACCACATGCGATGGAGCTTAAGGTAAAAATACATAAGGCACTGATAAATATTTTTTTAGATCCAAATTTATCTGCCAACCAACCACTAATAGGAATAAAAACAGCCAATGCTAAAAAATAACTGATGAGTGCCACTTTCAAATCGACAGGATCCACATGTAAACCCACCGACATCGCAGGAATCGCGGTATTCACAACCGTGCTATCCACCGCCTCCATAAAAAAAGAAAGCGAAATAATAAACGGGGTCATGTTTAAGCTTGTTAATTTTTTTAACATGGAATGGGGGATGCCCGTTATGTTAACAACGTCCATTATAATATAAGACCGTCCGTTTCACTACGATCAATCCGAACCGCGACCGTTAGGGAGCGGAGCTGTTAAAACTTCCGCTCCCTAACGGTCGCGGCTCGGATATTCGAGTATAAAAAAAATATATTGACAATCAAATACCCCCCCTCTAGACTTTCTTCGAAGCACTTCCCGCCGGAATGGGAAGGCACAGTCCAACTAAAGGCAGGAGGGAAAAATGCCCGCAAAAAATGAAAGTTTATCTCAAAAAGGGGTGGAAACAGCAGGTGCTGGCGCACAACAAGCATTAACCGCAGTGTTGCCAGACGGAGCTTACCGGTTATTGCACTGGTGTTTCTATAGCGAACTCAGCTTAACCAATCCCGCACAAATCGAACAATTTAATGCCCTACTTCAAGAGCTAGAGCCCTTTTCTGGCCCCAATGCGGCTGAACATTTACCACGCGCAATTGCAGCTTGTTGGCGCTCCTTTTCATTTGACAAGATTCGCGAATCTGTTTATCAATTTAAATCTGTGATCAATTTAAAAGAAATGAATCAACAATACGCGCAGATGGCGTTAGTCAATGGCCAGGCCTATCGAGATTTTCCTTTAACACTCGCGGTGTTAAGCACCCTCTCTACAGCAAAAAGCCTGCAAGGAGATTCCAAACAAAATATAGCTAAAATTGTGTTGAGTTATGTGGCATTAGTCGCTCTTGAGCTCTCAACGCTTGCAACCGCGAGTGAGCAATATGAAGCGGTTGAGCATTTAAAAAAAGTGGTTGATATTTTAGTTCAACGAGAAAAATATCGTGCTTTTTTTGATAAGCAGGCGCTGGATGTATTAAAAGAATTAAGTAGCGTATTTCAGCGTTTCTTATCTACGCCGCATCCCATAAGGGATGCAGAATTTATTCCAAGAGCGGTAGAAAAATTCGTGTTATATCAAGTGCAATTGGTCTCGCAATTATTTAAAGCGCTGTTGATCTTAACCGAGGGTGGAAATAAACCGAAGCTAACGTTTGATTATACCTTGATTGCCAAAGGGCAGTTGAATGCAAAACATCCTGAGATCACCTTTCATCCCATGAATCCCTTCCAAGAACTCTTGAAGTATGCGGCTACCTTTATTCCTGATCTGCATGTCAATGCGCTCCGGCATTTAAAAGTCCGTGCGTTACGATTGCCAGAGATCGATAAAATCAACACTTATCTTGAGCATGGCATCAAGTGTGGTTATCAAATTGGGGGGGCACGCTTAATACATGGCGAGGATCCATTGTTATATTTATTAGAACAAAAAATGGATGCATCGAAGAACGTTTGTTGGTCGACCGCCGCGGACGAGGCCGTTCGGAAAGAGGCAGCGCATCATCTTTTTCGCTTAGCAGATTGGTTACGCTTTCATTTGTATATTGCTGACAAAATGGTCAACATGAAGTTTTTGTTGAGCACAGAAGGACAACGCTGGTTAGCGTCTGGAGAAGCTCGTTTTGTTCAACTCCTGATTAATCGCAACTATGAGCTACTCAAGCTATTTCAAGAAGAGCGGCATCAATTTAGAGACTATTTAAGTGCTCGCATACGCACCAAAGTGGGTTTAGAGCACAATATTTTAAGTTTACTCGGTCAAGGTTCCGATCACCTGGTCAACCAACTCATTGAAAGAGGGGTGCAGCCACTCTTAAACATTGAGGAACGGTTTACACAACTTGCACCCAACATTGATGCTGTGCGGGTTAGTTTTTTTTCAGATATGAGTCATTTCTTGAATGACAGTGGTTATGCATTTCAGCTGCCTTCATTCAACAGAGAAGTCCGGACAGAGCCGTCACGTCAACCGGATTGCGATGCTCGTCCTCGTGACCTTAGTCATCCCAGCAAAGGCGGGGAACCCTCCACTAGGTTATGTAGTGCTAAACTTGTTATGGATGACAGAAGTCGCGGGGATAACCTATTGGCACAACAATTAAAACGTTGGGTGACCCCTTATCTGGGAACGCCAGGTGATGGAAAGAAACGCGATGCATTTTTAGCATTTTGGCGACCCTTGTGTTTTATTGACCGTGCGGGTCTTGTCAAGATGCAAGATTACCAAGCCCAGATTTTGCATGAAACACATAAAATTCTGCATACAAAAGCGTTTTATGAACACATTCAGCAGCAATTACATTCGCCGCATCTAGACTTCGTCACCTGGGCAACGGAAGCAATGGTCACTTTAGCCGGAAGCAACATTGCACAATCTTACAAACAATCCATGCATTGGATTGAAAACGAGGTAAAAAGCTTAGACGCTTCGTTGATCACGCTGCAAAATAGAGCACGTGCATTTAAATTGAAACGCTTAAACTTAACAGCCTCTTCGCGATTAGTCTGGTCAGACGATGTTTATAAAAAACTAGAATCGTTCATTCTGAAATTAGGTCAGGGGAAACAACAACCCCTAATTGTAGAGACCACTTTAGATCTCATTTCACACCAGCTCCTTCAAGACGAAAAAAGCATGCTAGGACAATACGCTCTAGATGCTTATCTAACAGAAATATTGAGTCATTATGCACAGTGCGTTGATGCCTCAGAACGAACGTTTTGTGAAGATATTCTACGAGGCTTGCTGGCCTTGGGTGCTAATCCCTTACCCTGGATGGATAAGCAAATGCAAGTGCAAACGAATATTGAGGCGGCACAGGGCCGGGGGTATTTTATTGCAGCTCAAGAAGTCAGGTTAATCTTATCCCACTTTGAATATCGAGCCACTTATTTGGGAGATAGTGTGGTGTATTTAAAAGAAAAACTAGATGCAGTTTTTACCACAACCATTGCATTTGCAGAGCGACTGTATGGCTGTGTTGAAGACGATGCCTCTTGGTGGTGGCGCTTAGCGATGTTTTTTGGCGTGAGAGATACCGGTGGGGCAAGATTAGAGCGAGCAGAAATTTACTGGGCTGTATTGAAATGGATTTATATTATCCTGAATGAAGAGTTAGCGGGTCCTGAGTGTGATACAGAAAGTCAGGCTTATTTAGAGGTCATGGCCCAACTAGAAACAGCAAAACAGCACTACTTACAAGCCGCGCCCGAAACACATCGACTGTATAATCAGGGAACGCAAAGTTGGTTAGCATTAAACCATGCGCTCACCGATCTTAGTGATGAACTACGCCGGTTACGTAGTGAGCGACATACCTACTTAATGGCGATGGAGGGGGTGAGCCAACAAGCACAACAAAAAATAGAAGAGCACCGGCGTGCACTGGACGTTGCCACACAAAAAGCAAGTGTTGCGACTAAAGAAAAAGAAGAGGCTTGTCGAGCCTTACAAGCCGAGCAAAAAGAGAAAGAAGCAGCTCATCGTCTCACTGCGATTGAACGCCAAAAAAGGGAAGCCGTAGAGCGCAGATGGTACCTGCGAGAACTACAAGATACCTTTTCAATAGGCGCCCTTTTTAATGGTCAAGATAGAGATTTTAAGGTCATGATGGAGCGGATATTAAACCGACTCTTAGAGGGGGAACCAGGAGAGCATCGCGCGGAAAAACATCGTGAGATAGCTGAACAACTGCATTCTTTGATTAAAACGAACCCGCAATTTTCATCATTACAAGGATATATGCAACGGTACGTTCAGCGGATGGTAACGGGGATGGAGGCAACTCAACAGTTTGTGAGCACCCAGTCGATGTTTAGGTATACGACCTTTAGTGCGGTGCAACAAGAAGTACGATTTAGACCCGCAAAATCGCTGTAGGATCATAGATATTCACCCGACAACGCCCGATCAATCCGAGCCGCGACCGTTAGGGAGCGGAAGTTTTAACAGTTCCGCTCCCTAACGGTCGCGGCTCGGATATCTTGGGGTTTGAAAAAATGAAATGTCAACAAACCCTAATTCATATATAATCGTCATTCCACAAGTACATCACCATTTTAATCTAACCATGCATTCCTCTCCCATTTTGATCCTCTCAAAAACAGAAGCAGAACACCTCTGCCAACACCAATTACCCTCTCCCAACGCCATTCAAGAAACCGCTCACACCCTTTTATCCAAAAGCGTGCAAAGCGTCTTAATTGATAGCGAGGATTTAAAACCCCAAGCCTATTGGACCAATGGAAAAGAAGCGTTTTGGATTGGCTATACACACCTTGTTCCAGACTTTACGCACCGATTACAAACCATAACGGCGTGTCTTGAGTTAGGGTATCCAATAAAAGACGCTATTGTCATTGCAACCATGCATGAGCATCAAACTTTGCGATTGGCTAAACCTTTGTCTTTGCAACACCATTGGCCAGAAGATCAAGCCGATCTTCCCTACCTATCCCCCGCCCCCTTGTGCACCATACCCACGGCTTTCAAACCTTGTTACCCTGGGTTATATCCCGTCGTTGATAGTAGCGAGTGGATAGCATCACTCCTACCACAGGGCGTCACCTGCATTCAATTACGCATCAAAAACACATCCGAGGCCTATCTAGAAGACGAGATCAAACGCAGTGTTTGTTTAGCCAAACAATATAACGCCACCTTATTTATTAATGACCATTGGGAGCTCGCAATTCAATGCGGTGCGACTGGCGTTCACCTCGGTCAAGACGACCTGCAAACTGCCAACATTGAGCGCATTCATCGCGCAGGATTGCTGCTGGGTATCAGCACACATGGCTATTATGAAGTCGCACGAGCACATGCGCTCAACCCCTCTTACATTGCCTGTGGACCGATTTATTCAACAACCAGTAAAATCGTATCGGTTAAACCACAGGGGATTAACGAGCTGCAACGATGGCGTCGTACGCTCAATTATCCATTGGTGGCAATTGGGGGCATCACACTTGAACGATTACCGGCTATTTTGGCATCAGGCGTTGACGGGGTTGCGCTGATCTCTGCCATCACTCAGGCGGAAGATCCTCTAAAAGCTACACGGCAGTTTTTAGAACAAGGATGGTAGCCTAAGCTAACAAGGCAACCCCACCACCCGCACCAAATAAACCGACGTCTTCAAGCGTTTCACCTGCCCGACCACTTGAAATGACGTCTGAATCCGCTGCGCTAATTGGGCTAAATCTGTATCTTGCACAACCAAATAAACGGGTTGATGTGCCTGAATTTGTGGACAAATCGTAGGTAAATCTAGGCCATAGACCACTCGCCCTTGTGAATAAAAGGGTGCGGAAAAATCCAATTTCCAACGTAAATAAACCAAGGGATTCTTCACACTATCTGCTTGAGTTTGCCACAAGCTAACCACACGGTCTTGTGATTGTGAGACATACTGTGGAGAACACAAAAACAGGAGGCCCGCCGTAAAAAATATAATTCCCATGATACTGGCAGACCCTAACAGCTGCTTTTCTTTTGATTCGGTGGTTTTAAATAAAACCCAACATTCGGCAAATAACATCGCAAAGGCAGGCGCGACAGGTAACATATAAGGGTAGATTAAATTACTCGAAAACGTAAAGAAAATACTGGGAAACAAAAAGCATATAAGCCAATATTGCATCCAAGCCATTTTATCTTGTTTAAACACCGATTTAATGAATGAGCGCCCTTTTTTTTGAGCCCCACACCAGCCGACCCAAACCATCCATGGTAACAAGCCCATCACAACATACAGCCAGATCATCCCAGGCAGTTGTGCATGCGCAAGCCCATATTTATCACCATGCCATGATGATTGTAAAAACCGTCCAACATGTTCACCCACAATAAAATACTGTAAAAATCCTGGTGTTTTCATTTCGGCTAAGACATACCAAGGGAGGACCAGTGCAAGCATTAAAAGACTGCCACTCACCCAAGGGAGTTGACGCCAGCACTGTGTCCACTTTTTCTGTACAGTGAGCCACCAACCCAAACACCCCCCCAATAACACCAAAATGATGGGTCCTTTTGCCAATAAGCCAATTGCGATGCCTATAAAAAATAAATAACCACTCACGCGTGAATGACGCTGTAACGCATGCCAGAATGTCACTTGACTGAGAAACAACCCAAATAATAAGGCAGGATCCGTCATGATGGTTCCTGCATCTAAATAAAATAAAAAACTACTCGCTAATACCACCACACTCACATCTGCGATTGCGACACCACGGTATCGCTTGGTCACCATCCACATCATCATCAACATGACAATAGACATGCATAAAGCGGGTAATCGCACAGAAAAAGCGCTCACACCCAACCCCTGCATAGATAACGCACCCAACCAAATTGACAAGGGTGGTTTTCCCCAAAAAGGCACCCCTACATCATGCCATAACGTCACCCAATCTTGTGTGGCAACCATTTTTCTAGCCATTTCACCATATCGAGATTCCGTAGGATCGTTTAAAGGAACCACTGCCATGGTGAAGATTCGAGTCAACAATAGGAAAAATAAAATGCAGCGTCGGTAAATCATATTTTCTCTAACTTCACATCGCGATAAGCATCAATCAGCAAAAAATGATTCCCAGGCACCACTTTCCAATCGCCCGTCCAATGCGTTAGTTTTTCTGAAGCCACGAGCACAAACGTGGGTCGCTGTTGTTGTTCCTCCTTCGACTTCCATATCTCTGCGTTCGTATTCGCACCCACAATATAATGCAGACTTTCTAACTCTTTGACATGCGTGCAATATCGAACTGCTAACATTTGTAACCCATCTGTTAAACAAAGATTAATATAAGAGACGCCACCATCTCCATGCGTTTTAACCAGTTTTTCAATGGCTGCAATCGTCTCCCGCATCACGCTAGCAACCTCATTAATATCATCCATTTTTTTACCTTTTGCATGTTGTAAAAAAAAGGCAAATAGATGCTCTGAGTCGGTTTCGCCTTGAATCATATCGTAATATTCATCATCCAATAATTTTCGCAAATGACGCTTAAGCAGTGGAAAACCACTGATCTCGCCGTTATGCATCAACATCCAGCGTTTATAAATAAACGGGTGACAATTATAAGGATTAATTCCCCCGGTTGTCGCCGCACGCACATGACCAAAAAAACAAGGAGAAGAAATTTTAGAGGTCAAACTCAGCAGGTTATTATCACTCCAAGCCGGGAAAATAGACCGAAATTGTGCAGGAAACTCATCAACTGTTGGCACATACCAGCCCAATCCAAATCCGTCCCCATTGTTTGGCACTTCTGATGATTGTTCACGCGCACAAATGCTTTGTCTAACCAATGAATTTTCTGGTTTAACCAACACCTGTTCTAACAACATCTCTCGCCCCAAATACGCTACAAAACGACACATACACTACTCCTTGTGATTATATAATTTTATCTTTAGCTGAACGATAACGCTCAGCGAGTTCAATATCAATATAGCGATCGGTGGTCGCACTAGAACTGTGCCCGGCATCATCTCTCACATGTTCGCGCGGTCGCATTTTCACATCTTCTGAAATACCCGTATGTCGCAACCAATGCACGGTTGCAGCAGACAATGCATCGGCCTCTTCGATTTGTCCTACCCCTCGCAATTGCGCTTCAGCCAAATCAAAACAACGCTGAACCAACCGTCTAATAGATGCCGTATCTCGAACCGGGCCTTGACCTTTCAATTTAGGAAATAAAGGAGACTGATCCGCAACAGACGGCATCGGCGTCATGCCTAAAAATACTCGCCAACGCGCTAAACTTGCAAGCATCGCATCAGACACCGCAATTTGGCGTTGTTTATTCCCTTTCCCCACGGTCACAAACCACCAATACCCTTGACTGTCTTTTGAAAAATGATTCATGCAAGGCACCCAGCGCTCACTTGCGGCAAGCTCTGAAATCCGTAAATACATCCCAAATAGCATGGTCAACATAAAGCGCGTCCGCTCATGTTTTTCGGGTTCTGCCTGCGCGAGTTCTTCTGTCACTTCTAAAACTTTTTCCCATTGCAGCAAACTCAAGCGTCGAATAGGTGCTTGTTGCTGACGTTTGCGAATAAATTTGCTTTTCTGCCGAATAAGGGCAACAGGATTAGACGAAACATACTCTTCCGAAACTAAAAAATTAAAAAAAGTACTTAAAATCGCAAAGAGTTCGGTCAGCGCCCCTTCCGATAAGCGAAATTGCTGTAATGAGACTTCCTGACCGCGTTTACGTGCGACTTTACTGATCGTAACCACAAATGGCCGCCACTGCGCATTAGGCTCACGTCGACCCAAAACTGGAATAAACCGATTAACTTTATGCAACCCCACCCACTGTGGCGGTGGTGACTGACAAAACCGCACAAATGCTTCAATGTCTTCTCGTTTCAAAGACGCGATTGAGCTGTGATGGATGACCCACGACCAGTGTAATAAGCGCTCGATTTCTCGACGATAACTATTGAAGGTGCCCTGACTCCCCATATAGCTCTTTAAAAACAAATGGCTATAATGAAAATCCTGTGGGTAGGGTACGGTCGTCGCCGCACTCACAGACGTTTCCTCAAAATGAGCGAGGCTATCAAATAAGGGTCGCGGACACGCTATCATCATGGGTTTACCCCCCTTCTGAAAGCTTATGTGGCAAGCTTTCTGCTCTCCCGGCTGGCGTCACAATGACATAATTTAATTTACGCTGTAGCTCGCTAATTGAGTTTGCGCCTGCGTATGTCAGGCCCGAGCGTAATCCACCTGAGATATCGGCTATCACTTCATCTTGTGTTTCTTTATAAGCCACCTCAGTCGAGACCCCTTCTGCGGTTTTCCAATCTTGCATGTGACCTAAAAACGACTCTTGGGCTTCACGCGAAGCCATTCCTCGGTACAGCTTTACTTTTCTTCCGTCTGGCCGTGTCACCACCTCGCCAGGCGTTGGGGTAGTCCCTGCCAACATTCCACCTATCATGACAAAGTCAGCGCCAAAGGCTAATGCTTTAACCACATCCCCTGCGGTACGAATGCCGCCGTCTGCAACAATCGAGCGATCGGTACGGGCGCAATCTTGAATACACGTCAACATCGGCACACCAAACCCTGTTTTAATCCGTGTGCTACACACCGAACCACCACCAATCCCCGCTTTAATAATATCTGCACCACAAGAAGCAAGATAATCTGCACCCGCATAAGTCGCCACATTACCTGCCATAATACAATGACTATCCCCTAGTAAATGGCGTAAGCGTTTCATGGTTCTGCCGACATATTTAGCATGCCCATGCGCAACATCCACAGAAAAATAAATCGCACCTGCATCACGGAGCGCCTCAGCGCGTTGTAGCTCTGCGTCTGTACACCCCACCGAAACAAATACAACCCCTTTGCATTGCTTATACACTTTGACGTTATCTTCAATGCTCATAAAACGGTGTAATACGCCAACACCCCCTTTGGTGTGCATAAAGTTAGCCATATTGCTTTCAGTGATGGTATCCATCCCTGCACTCATAACAGGCAACGACAAGGTCAATTTGCTTAAGCGATCGGTCATCCCAATATTCACCACGCGCCTAGATTCATAGTGATTATAGGCCGGAATAAGTAAAACATCGTCAAACGTAATAGCAGCGGTGGTCATGGTGTTTCCTTTATTATAATAAGTGTTTCAAAGCACGGGATAAGGGTTCATAAACAATGTGTTCGCTGGTTTCTTGAATGGATTCGCGTGCAATCGCTGACAAAGGTCGCTCAACAAACAAGGGCTTCTTTCTTTCCATATCATTCATCGCTGGCTGCATTTCAAGATCAATAGAGCGCAAACCCGAAAATCGGTTATCTTGACGTAACTTATCGCGCAATTCCGGAAGTTGATAGCGTAACAAAGCCATCCACACCGCATCAGTGACTGCCAGCGTCAAACAACCTTGAACAAAACGACTCACTCGACAATAAGCCCCCAAAGTATCGGGCAACAGGGTTTTGACCAACACCTCTAACTGAAGCTGAGCATCTATCTGGGATTTTAAACCCACAAGCGAAGGATGAATCAATGCTCCCAGACGCTTTGCCATTCTTCGTTTACCTGCTCCAAGCTATATGGATTGATTATCCTAGAAAATAGGGGCCTTTACAATGCACGCACGGGAATCGGCTGTTGAGCCGTAACCTTGATTTATTATAAATCTCTACTACAGTTTAATTAATGAACATAGATGTCTAGGTGGATGGTATGGCAACTAATCGATGGCGTGTGTTTAAAGAAAAATTTGACAGTAAAGAAAAAGTTTCAAGCCGCATCAAGTCTGAAGTGGATGCGTTAACCCGTGGGCTAGAAATTTTAAAAACTCAAATAGAAAGTGAGATTCTACAACAACAAAAATTGGGCGGTAACATCAAAACGTTCCAACCCAGCAAAAAGCTGTTGGCAGAGTTGAAGCAAGCGACAAGCCAACATCAGCAATTAGAGAAACGATCAAAAAATAAAAATGTTGACATTAAATTCCCCAAGCTTCCCTCTGTTGACAACATAAAGAAAGAAATTTTAGTTGAGCAAATTTTAGAGAAGGATCCTAAGTTTAGTAGAACAGTCATCACTAACCTGACTGATGACATCGATTTCCTAAAGCAAGATATAAAAAATGAGAAAGCGAATTATAGCAACCTTTCAAGCAAGACAACAGAATACCGCAATATCCAAACAGATCTGATATACAGTCGCCTTGCAAACGAGGATCATCAAAAGGACTATGACTGGGCGGGTTCAAATAGAGAAAAAAATGAAGGACAAGAGACTCAATCTAGAGTTGCCCTAACAGATAAAACGACTAAATTAAAGGACCTCAAGGGCCAGCTAGCTAGGTATGAAGTAGCAAAAATAATGTTAAAAGAACGGTCGGTAGACGACTTAATAAAAGAATTGGCAAAGCCTAGTCAAGCCACAGTTCAGCAAAAAACGAACGTCACACCAGACGCCCCGTCACGTAGTGTCAAAAGACCCTAAGCTAATGACAACCCCCCACGTTATGAATTAGACTAACCCACATTCTTAACGATATAGAACTCATTCCACCATGCCTAACGAAACCCCCATTTTTCAAGCCAACCTGCATTGGATTATTTTTGGTGTACCCATCTGTTTATTTGTAGGGGGAGTCAGCATAGATTATTTTTTACCGATTCTTCACTTACCTGCATTACTTTTCATGGTATTTGGTGCTTGCTGGTTAGTCATGACGATGGTCACCTATCGTTTTTCTTCAGTGATTGTCCAATCGAATCAATTGGTTTTAAAAACAGGTCTCTTGGTCCGGCAGACTGTGAATATCCCCCTGACCAAAATTGAAAGTCTCGACATCCGCCAACCGCTGCTGGGGAGTCTGTTGCATTATGGCACGCTCATCATCACCGGAACGGGCGGCACACGCTATAGCATTGATAACTTACAACACCCGCTGTCTTGTCGGCGCCATATTGAGGTGCTGTTGAATAAATAACGTAACGACTCAGCACAAATGAAACGCGTTTCTCAACCTTACACCCGACACAATCCGAGCCGCGACCGTTAGGGAGCGGAAGTTTTAAAAGTTCCGCTCCCTAACGGTCGCGGCTCGGTTAGATTGAGCGAAAAGTTGAGAATCGCGTAAATGAACTAATCCACCCTACCTTAGTTCATTATCACTCTTTCACCCGTGACACATACTCCCCTTTACGAGTATCAACTCGAATCGACTCGCCGGTTTGAATAAACAAAGGCACGCGCACGACTGCACCTGTTTCTAATTTTGCAGGCTTTCCGCCACCGCCTGAGGTATCGCCTTTTAACCCAGGATCGGTTTCTACAATCTTCAAGACCACAAAACTAGGTGGTAAAACCTGAATCGGCTCGTTATTCCAGAGCGTCACGGTACACACATCTTGCTCTTTTAGCCATTGTTTCGCATCAGCCAATATCTCATTCGTTAATGCAAATTGTTCGAAGGTGTCAGGCACCATAAAATGGTATAAATCGCTGTCTGAATAAAGATACTGCATATCGACATCGGCTACATCTGCTGACTCGAGTGATTCACTGGCTTTATAAGTCCGCTCAACCACACGACCTGTTTTTAAATTTTTAATTTTAACCCGTGTGAACGCTTGTCCTTTTCCAGGTTTTACAAATTCAAGATCGACAATTGTACATGGAGACTGATCCACCATGACTTTTAACCCCGCTTTCCATTCATTTGTCGTGTAATTGGCCATTTTATCTCCAAGGATTTTAAACTATACTGCGCGCAGTGTACCAAATGCAGCGAACCGACGTAAAGTGAGCTTGTCCATGAGTTGGCAAAAAACATTAGCGCAAGGCTTTCATTCTGTGAATGCATTGCTTGAATTTCTTAATCTACCCCCAACGATCGGTAGCTCAGGAGCTGAACGCCTATTTAAAACCCGATTGACACGACATTTTGCGAAGCTTATAGAACCAGGCAACCCACACGATCCTTTATTATTGCAGGTTTTGGCCACCCAAGATGAACTGCAATCCCCAGCCGATTTTAGCCACGATCCCCTATCTGAAAAACAAGCCAATCGCTTACCTGGGCTGATTCATAAATATCATGGGCGCGTTCTCCTGATGCCGACGGGGGCTTGCGCGATTCATTGTCGATATTGTTTTCGCCGACACTTTCCTTACGCAGACAATCAACCTAGCCGGACACAATGGCAGGATATTTTTAATGATTTAAAACAGCACCCCGATATTAAAGAAGTGATTTTAAGTGGTGGCGATCCCCTACTCACCACCGACAGCCGCCTACACTTTCTATTGGACAATTTTGCCGCTATCTCCCACATTGAAACCGTACGCTTTCACACCCGGGTCCCCATTGTGTTACCCGAGCGCATCACCCCAGAATGGTTAGCTTTATTTGACGCTAAACGCTTTAACTTAGTCATGGTCTTACATTGCAATCACCCCAACGAAATCACACCAGAGCTAGCCGCAGTTTGCCAAAACCTTAAAAAAAGCGGATTTCATCTTCTTAATCAAGCGGTCTTACTGAAACACGTTAACCATGAGCCCCGCACCTTAATCGCTTTAAATAAACAACTGTTTGCTATCGGTGTCCTGCCGTACTATCTGCATTTACTGGATTCGGTCGACGGTGCCGCTCACTTTGACCTCTCATTGGATGAAGCTTTGTCTGTGTATCAACACCTCCAAGCACACCTGCCGGGTTACTTGGTGCCTAGGTTAGTTAAGGAGATCCCGGGGCAGCCCAATAAGACATTGATAATAGGAGAAGCCAAGATAACCACACCTTATGCTTAATTAATAGCCAATGCATCCGAGCCGCGACCGTGAGGGAGCGGAACCTTTAAAACTTCCGCTCCCTCACGGTCGCGGCTCGGATGCTCGGGCGTTGTTTAGGCATAAGATGTGGTTGCCCTGCAGTAGACGTTCAACACTCGACATTATTACAAAATTTCTCTACAGTAGAGCCTAAAATATAGTGTAAGGATATCTCAATGATCTGGCTGGCTTTCTTTCTCTTTTTTGTATTCACCCTGTTGGTGCTTTACCACCAACTGCCATTTAGAATATGGGAATTAGGAACCGCGATTTATTTATTAGCGCTGCTCTTTTCGCCTATATCATGGAGCGCGACCGTATTGCTCTGGGCCCTTGCGAGTATGATCATCGCCTGTTTTCGACTACCAGGTTGCCGAAATAAGATCACGCAATATGCGTTTCGCTATGCCAAAACAGCGCTCCCGCGCCTTTCAGAAACCGAAGAACAGGCCTTAAGTATCGGAGAAACCTGGTTTGAAGAAGGGATTTTTCGAGGCAACATCAATTGGGACAAACTAAAAACCACGCACACCGCGCTCTCTGAAGAAGAACAAGCCTTTATCGATAACGAAACCCAAGCGCTCTGTGACTTACTCCACGAATGGGACATCAAACAACACAACGACTTACCCACCAAGGCTTGGAACTTTATTAAATCAAAAGGTTTTTTGGGCCTGGTCATCGACAAAAAATATGGCGGTAAAGGATTTTCAGCGCGCGCGCACTCCGATATCGTCTTAAAAATTGCCAGTCACTCAACCACAGGTGCGGTCACCGTCATGGTACCTAATTCATTAGGGCCTGGCGAATTACTTCAATACTATGGGACAGAAGAGCAAAAATCGACTTATCTTCCCTTACTTGCGGTCGGAAAACACATTCCTTGTTTTGCGCTGACAGAACCAGGTGCTGGGAGTGACGCGACCGCCATTGAATCAGACGCGATGGTCTTTGAAAAAACCACGCGCGGCAAAACCGAGCTTTTTTTATCTATCACGCTCAATAAACGCTGGATTACTTTAGCGCCCATTGCCACCCTCATTGGGGTTGCCGTCACTTTAAAAGATCCTCAAGGCTTACTCAAAGGAAAAGGAAAAGAAGGCATCACCTGTGTGCTCATTGAACGAGACACGCCTCATTTAGAAATTGGCAACCGTCATTTACCTGCCGACCAAGTCTTTATGAATGGTACCATTCGCGGAAAAGATATCATTGTCCCGATTTCATCCATTATTGGTGGCCAAGACAACGCAGGTGAGGGCTGGAAAATGTTGGTTGAATGCTTATCGATTGGTCGCGCGATTTCGTTGCCGGCACTGTCTACTGCTTCTAGCGGCCTATCGTACATAACGAGCAGTGCGTATGCGCGAGTTCGCAGACAATTTAGCCAAGAATTGATTGCATTTGAGGGGATTCAAGAAAAACTGGCAGAAATCGGTGGACTCCATTATTTAATTAATGCAACAAGGCTCTTAACCGTTGCTGCAGTGAATCTGCATTTAAAACCCTCGGTCTCTTCTGGCATCACCAAATACCTCAATACAGAATTAGCCAGAACCACCCTCACGAATGCCATGGATATTCATGCAGGCCGCGCGGTTGTTGCAGGACCTCGAAACTATTTATTTAATGCTTATCAAAGCATTCCCATCTCAATTACGGTCGAAGGTGCAAACATTTTATCGCGCAATTTACTGATTTTTGGCCAAGGCTCTATGGCTTGCCATCCTTTTTTACGTGATGAGTTTTATGCCATTTCACGCGACGATCATGCTCGCTTCAATACGTTGTTTTGGCAACACATCCGCTATACCTTATCTTTATTGGCTAAATCCATTTGCTCCGCATGGACTGGCGGCTGGCTGATTGTCACCCCTAAACACCCCCTGAAACGTGCACGCCAACAGCTCACCCGCTTGAGCTATAGCTTTGCTTTTTTATCAGATATTGCCTTATTGTCATTAGGCGGACAGCTGAAACGCAAAGAGCGTTTATCTGCGCGTCTGGCTGATGCCCTTTGCTATTTGTATGCCTCCATGGCTGTCATCCATTATGTAAATGAACAAGAGCAATCTGCCGATGATCTCTTACACGCGAAATGGGCGACCCAATTTGCCCATCATCAAGCCCAAAAAGCCATGATTGATTTTTGCCATAACTTTCCAATCAGACCCTTGCGTTGGTTATTTCAAATCGTCGCCTTCCCCATGGGCCGAAGCATGAAAGCCCCCAATGACGACTTAGAAAACAAACTCTCAAAACGCATGTGCGCCAACAACAGCTATCGGGAGCGTCTTAAAAAGGCTCTGTTCTTCTCAACCAAACATCAAGAAGCCACAGAAAACATGGAATCCACCTTCCAAATGCTCTCTCAATATGGTGATTTGTACCATAAAATCCCTGAATTGAAGCGCTTCAAATACGGCGCATTAAAAGAAAAATTAGCTGAAAAAGTTAAACAAGGCGATTTGAGCCCCAAAGACATGGACCAACTCGTCATGATGGAACGCGCAAGATGGGACTCTGAGCAAGTCGATGAGTTTTCTCCTGATGCATTTACACCACACCAGCCCTTAAACTCTATCACTGCGCAGTATAAAAATCCGCTGGACGAATAATGGATAGTAGCCTGGATGCAGCGCAGCGAAATCCGGGAATTCGGTGGCACTGATCCCGGATTTCGCTGCGCTGCATCCAGGCTACTATTTTACGGGCCAACCTGCGTATTGGATGACTTGAGGAGTTACATCATATGAAAGATCACTTAACACATCTCATCGTTCAACGCTTAACTGACGCCAAAGATCAATTAAGCAGCGCATTTAATACTAAACATCCGATTAAAGTTGCTCGACATTTTGTGCTTGATGATCTTTTACCGACTGAGATTGCAGAAAACATTTATGCAAACTTTCCGAAACCCAACAAAATGCATTTAATCAAATGCCGTGGAATAAAATTTAAATACAGTCATTTGAAAGATACAGCCCCACTTTTACAAGATATCAACGCAGCCATACAAGATCCACGCGTTGTTAACATCATTGAAGAAATCACCGGCATTCAACATCAAATTCCCGATCCAACGAAATTCGCCGGTGGTATCAGTACGTTACTAAAAGGCTATTATATCAATCCACACCTAGATAATTCACATGATGTCGTCATGAAACGCTACTATCGAACCGTCAATGTGCTTTATTATGTATCCCCTGATTGGAGCCTTGAGAATGGCGGGAATTATGAGCTCTGGGATGAAAGCATCTCTGAGCGCATTCTGGTGCCAAGTTTATTTAATCGTTTGCTGGTCATGGAAACAAACAGCTATTCTTGGCACGCTGTCAATCCTGTTTTATGCAACGCGCGACGCTGTTGTGTTTTTAATTATTATTTTTCCGAACACTCCCCAGAACACAGAGACTACTTCTTTTCACATTCTTCTTTTAAAGCGCGTCCCGAACAAACTTATCGTCGTGCTATTGAGTCAGTCAAAAAGCGTTTGTGGGAAAATATTCTTCGGGTTACAAACCCCTAAAATTCAGGTACAATAACTGTCTTATCGTCTGTTGATATAATCGCATGCGACTATTCGCATTTCTACTTCTACTTTGTTTTTCACTAGGCTATGCCGACGAGGCTAAAATTCGCACTATTATTCTTGAGAATAAGCCCGCTTATCTCATTAATGTGGGTGATTTTGCAACCGAGGCCGATGCATTAGAAAAAATCAAACAACTCAAAGATCAGCTCCCGAACACCCCAATGGTGCCTACACAACAAACTGATACCCATCGTTTTTCTATTAAAATCGGCCCCATACAGCAATATGCACAAGCAAAATTGTGGCAACAACAGTTGTCTCAATCTGCGCCCCAGCTTTCGCCTCCTACGGCAACGCTTCAAGAACCAATCCAACGAACGTCACCACCTGACTCACCCCCCGTTTCCCCCCCGATCTCCTCTAACAAAAAACTATGGAACCTCAGCAATGCTGACATTCGTGCGGTCATTGCTGAAGTCTCTCGCGTCACGGGTAAGAATTTTATTATCGACCCTCGCGTACAAGGTAAAATTTCAATTATTTCGCATACGCCACTGTCCAACGAAGCGCTTTACCAGGTGTTTCTCTCTATGCTGCAAATTTCAGGCTATGCGGCAATTCCTAGCGGGCAGGCCATTAAAGTGATGCCTAATATGGATGCAAAAGCTTTTGCGCCCAATGCGCCCAAACACTCCCCGTTGAAGGGGGATGAGATTATGATCTCAGTGGTGCCTGTTCACTATGTTCCTGCTGAACAACTGGTCCCTACACTGCGCCCTTTGATGCCTCAATGGAGTTATATTTCAGCTTATGTCCCCGCGAATGTGCTGATCTTATCTGGCCGCGCGGACAATATTCGGCAACTCACCCAAATCATTAAACAAGTCGATACCTCAACCTCTAATGGCATCGATGTGGTCCAGTTGGAACACGCCATGGCCATGGATATCGCCAACACACTTAAAGATCTTGTCAAAACAACAGCAGGTGCGGGCCAAACACCAACATCCTTGGCGGTGGATGATCGCAATAACTCTATTTTACTCAGTGGCAATAAAACGGATCGCATCCGCTTAAGGGTTATCATTGCAAAATTAGACCATCAATCCATCAATACTGCCAGTAACAACACGCAAGTGGTCTACCTTAATTATTTGCGCGCAGAAGATCTGGTGCCCATTTTAGCAGGGGTCGCACAAGCCAATTTTAGTGGGGCAGTAGGTGTCACCATTGGCACCGTCACCCGCCCCCCCCTAGACAGCACCAACCCTAATTCAAATATTTCTACCGATCCGGGTAACCCTTATTCGCAACCCAGTGCTCCTCCACCACCCCCCGCTGCTGCGGCCACCCCGAACACCTCCACCTCGAGTAGTCAAAGTGACGGCTCCACCAAGCCTTCTGTGCAACTCATTGCAGAGCCAAATACCAATTCGGTGATCATCAATGCCCCTGCGAGTGTGATTCGCATTTTAAAGACCGTGATTTCACAACTCGATATTCGCCCGGCACAACTCCTGATAGAAGCCATGGTCGCAGAAATCAATGAAAGTGATGTGAATAACCTCGGTGTTGAATGGGGTAGTCTTGGCCAAGGCAAAAATCCGTCTAGTTTTAGGCCTGGGTTTGCCATTATTAATTCAAAAACCTCTGTGAATGATTTTCAAGCCCAAATTTATGCCTTACAGCGCGAACATAAAGCCAACGTACTGTCTACTCCATCGGTCGTGGTTCTCGATAACCGCCAAGCAAAAATTTTAGTCGGGCAACAAGTCTCTGTCGCGTCTACTAATTATCCTAATAATGCGGCCGGTAGCACTACGGCAAGCCCTTATACCACGTTTAACCGTGTCAACGTGGCCCTACATTTGTATGTCAGGCCACAAATCACTCGCGCAGGCGGCATTCAACTGCAAATTGATGAAGGCAACGATACCGTTGACCCTTCGACCATCAATAACTCTGATAATCCTGTGTTTAAAATCAGCAGCATTGTCACGTCTATTCACATCCAAAGCGGCGACGTTGTGGTTTTAGGGGGTCTCACCCAAGATAGCCTTGCCAATGACAACACCAACATTCCAATTTTAAAAGACATTCCAGGGCTTGGGCGTTTATTTCAACGTAACTTACGCAATCGTGAAAAACGTGTGCTCATGGTCTTTATTCGCCCTTTAATTATGCGTAACGCTCAAGACGCCGTGCAAATCACCGGCTCAAAATATTATAATCCCATTCGCTCCGAAGAACTGGGTTTTGTGCGTGAGCAAGAAGCGTTTATCCAAACTGATCAGCAAACCGTGTTGCCGCCGCTAACACAAGCTAAACTGCCGATTCCTTTTACACAACCGCCTCCTATGACTAAATAATCATCATGAGCACCTCTAACCCGCTGCCCTATTCCTTCGCAAAAACATTCGGACTCTTGGTCGAACTTGAAGACAACATCACCCACCTTTATCATCTACCGCAACCCGACCTAGATGCCATCAGTGAAGTCAGGCGGCTCTTTCCACCCCCTTGGCAACTTCATGTATTAACGCCCGCGACCTTTCAAAAAAAATTAGCGACCCAATATGAGTCTGCCATGGATGTCGCAGAACACATGAATGAAGAGATTGATTTATCTAAATTAGCCAATCAACTCCCAACCAGTGAAGACTTACTTGAAAATGCTGATGATGCACCCGTCATTCGACTCATCAACGCGCTATTCACGCAAGCCATTAAGCGCATGGCATCTGACATTCACATTGAGGTATATGAAAATCGGGTCTTGGTGCGTTTTCGTATTGATGGCCTCTTACATGAAGTCTTAGAGTTAAAGCGCCTTATCGCCCCTTTGGTGATTTCAAGGGTAAAAGTCATGGCAAAGCTCGATATTGCTGAAAAACGCATCCCTCAAGATGGCCGTATTTCTCTTAAAATTGGAGAACATACCATTGATGTACGGGTTTCAACCTTGCCTTCAACCCATGGCGAGCGCATTGTGTTACGGATTTTAGACAAAAAAGCTGCAAATCTAGATTTATCTTATTTGGGGATGTCAACCTTACATCTTGAGACCATCAAAACCATGATCGACCAACCCCATGGCATTATCTTGGTGACTGGCCCCACAGGATCAGGTAAAACCACCTCATTATATGCCATGCTCTCCGAGCTCAACCAAGTGAGTCGCAATATTCTCACGATTGAAGATCCAATTGAATACGATCTCCCCGGCATCGGTCAAACCCAAGTGAACACCAAAGTTGACATGACGTTTGCAAAGGGATTGCGCGCGATACTACGGCAAGATCCCGATGTCGTCATGGTGGGGGAAATTCGTGACCTAGAAACGGCCGAAATTGCCATTCAAGCCAGTTTAACCGGACATTTAGTGTTATCAACGCTGCATACGAACACGGCACTTGCGTCTCTGGCGAGATTACGCGACATGGGGGTCGAATCTTTTTTGTTATCTTCAAGCCTTGCAGGCCTCATTGCGCAGCGTTTGGTCCGAAAACTCTGTCCGCATTGCAAGGTCACCTATAAACCCGATAAAGAAGAACGCGCGCTGATGCATTTAAGCCCTAAGGCAGACGTATCAAAGCTATGCACGCCGGTGGGCTGTGATCAGTGCAATGAATCTGGTTATCAGGGGCGTACCGGTATTTATGAAATCATTCCCATTAATGAATCATTACGGAGTTTGATTCACCGCAACACAGAAGAACAACAGATTGAAGCCCAGCTGCGCCCCACGGTACCCAGCATCCGTGACGATGGATTTTTACGTGTATTAGCAGGCGAGACCTCGATTGCGGAGATTTTACGAGTCACGAGCGAGCGATAAGTTAAGAAAAGAGAGCTCATATCGAATAGTAGCCTGGATGCAGCGCAGGGAAATCCGGGAATTCGGTGCCACTGATCCCGGATTTCGCTGCGCTGCATCCAGGCTACTATTTGGAAAAACAGGCAGAAGAAGTAAATAAGTTCTGAGCGCCGGTCGGATTATGTTTGAACAATGAAAACACACCAAGAGCAACAAAAACAATGCCGCCTACTTTCAGCACATTCTGCGTATTCGATTGAGCCTGATGGTTCACTATATCTGGTAAATCTTGCCCTTCAACCTTCTCCATGCCTACAAATTTTTGCCCTAATAGACTCCCATTTCCGACTGAGTCTCCTCTCGTTACTAACTCAGGCTCCATTCTAGGTTGTTGATGATTTTGTGGGGGAGATGACGGCAGTATTGTTTTCTTCGTCGGCTGCTGACGTGGCGTGCTAAAAAGAGTCTGCCCTGTAGTCGCTACAAATGGCGGCACCAGTGGATCACCATCCGGTCTGGGGGTCCCTTGAGGACTTTTTCTAGGAGGTGGAGATTGCTTGGCGACCAGCTCGACATTTAAATTCAAACGGGCTAATGAGAGCTTACAAAGTGCATCTGCCCTTACGCAAGCAGGATAGTCCGCGCCAGCAATTGCTAGTGTAAGTTGTTTTTCTTCCTCATCATCGGAAGGAGGAGAAGAAGAATTGCCTTGTGAGTCCACTGGCCGGATATCTGGCGATTTTTGTACATAATTAAACCTGATTTCAACGCAACTCGGTTTTACTTCAGCTGTCCGACATAATTCTGAGCTGAGCAAGCAATCGATGCCCAACTGGAAAAAGGGATATATTTCCCCCGGATAACTGATGTAATCGAAGTTCCCCGAACACACTTTCCAAGCGAGCTCTAATAGCTCTCTCGACAAATAATTATACGAAATTTCTTGTTGTTTTGCATTTTCCTCTTGAGAAACCCCTTTGCCTACCTGTTTTTTTGATTTTGTTAAACCCGCTTCGGCTTGTTTTTTATAGGTGAATTTAAGGGCCGCCTCGTTCAATGCGCGCTGTAGTTGATCATTTTCTAAAAAGATCTTACGTATTGCCTTTCGATCGAAGTCGACCACTTCCAACGCGGTCCATCGTGAAAGCGTAATACGAGGGTGTTGATGGGTAGATACCGCTTCATTATATAATTTTAGGGCTTGATTTACGTCGGTTTGAACCATTTTTACGATGGATTCCGTTGTCTCATCGTCAAGCGCCATACCGACACAAAAATACTCAAGATTGTCTTTAAAATACTGTTCGCCAAGTTTTAATGCTTCTTCACGATAGGTCTGTGGATATTGTAATTTCAATGATTCTTCTTGAAGGGAGTCTCCCACCACCATATGGAGTTCAGTAAGTTGGTGCACGCTGGCAATCTGAGCTATTTTGGTAATATGGTCGCCGACACAACGTGAATTACCCACAACACTCAAACCAAGCAACATTTTTTTTGCGCGTGGCACAAGCGGAGTCGGGCTCTCTTGCGATAAAAAATAAGCGGATTCAAGGCAGTTTTTACGTTTTGACTGTCTATTTGCCTGCTTTAAATTCATATCCTGATTAGGCATATACTCTGTTCCCCAAAATCATATCATTTTCATTAACCTCTACGCTCCTTGTTGTGATGTGTCTCCCTGACGTTCATTACCCTATTTCGTTCGTTATACAACGAACGAATAAAAAAAATCACCCTCTAACTTCATCCTGAGTGGGTGTCATCCTGAAATAAATATTTATAAAATAATTAATGCGGTTTCGATTCTACCATCACAATAGAGCAAAATACAAGCATTGATTGCTCTTGTGGTGCATTTATGTGGCGATTAATGCAATTGTGATAAAATAAAGCCATTTATAGTACAATTCAACACAACATCTTAGCATGTTCTTAATTTGCAATCAACTATTTTATTCTATACAATGCGTGCGAATGAGTGGATATTGGATCAATATAATCCCACCATGTGGATGTATTATAAGGACTATCAATCATGACGGCAACGGACACCCCGCCATCATTTCATGACGAACGTAGCAAGTTACTGGAGGACATCGCGCAATTGAAACAGGCGCTAAAAACCCAGAAAACAAAAGCGCAAAAAAAATTTAAAAGCATGAAGCACCACTATGAGTCTATCCTTGCGGTGATGCCAGGACATATCTATTGGCTAGATAAACACAATCGTTACTTAGGCTGCAATGATGCACAAGCTAAAAATATCAAGCTCGCATCAAAAGAAGACATTGTAGGTAAAACCAATGAAGACTTTCTCCCCGCAGATCAAGCCGAGCACCTCAATACCATTAACACACAAGTCATGGAAAGCAGACTAGCCGTCACCACAGAGGAGTCTGGAGAATTAGTCGGTGAACCCTTGACCATGCTTTCCCATAAAGTCCCCCTCATTGATGATAACGATGAAGTCGTCGGCCTCATTGGGATTTCCCTTGATATCACTGAGCGGAAAGTGGCAGAAAAAAAATTAACCGAAGCATTAGAAAAAGCCGAAGCGGCCAATCAGGCCAAAAATGCATTTATTGCAAACATGAGCCACGATATTCGCACCCCCTTAAGCGGGATCATCGGCATGTCTTCTTTATTGGTTGAGCGCGTAACGAGCAGTGATGAAAAACAATACGCACATTGGATTCATGAAAGTGGTAACCAACTGCTCGCGCTACTCAATCATATTTTAGAGCTCGTGTCTTCAGGTAACGCCAAAGAACATACCTTACAAAAAGAAACTTTTTCTCTAAAAACACTAATTCAAGATATTGTCATCCTTGAGCAACCTACCGTTCAACTGAAACAGCTCGAGTTACGGACCAGACTTGATCCGGCCATTCCCAACACCCTGTATACCGACCGATTTAAACTCAATCGCATCTTACTCAACCTCTTGGGGAATGCCATTAAATTTACTTCACAAGGTCATATTGAAATTCAAGTGTTATTAAATCATGAAACCAGCACACAGGTCACTTTAACGTTTAATATCATTGATACCGGCATTGGGATTGCACGTGCGGCACAAGCTCATGTTTTTGATCGTTTTTTCAGAGCACATCCCTCAGATCAAGGCATTTATCACGGCTCAGGCGTCGGCTTAAACATTGTTAAAACCTATCTTGATAGTCTAGGTGGCGTCATTCACCTCACCAGTGAAGAGCAGCTTGGCAGCACATTCTCCTTTCAACTCACCATAGAGAAACAAGCCCCATCTGAAGCTCAAGACGTATCGCCTACACTCACCACACGTAGTGACGCCCTCTCGGCCATACCACACACAGCACAGCATTATTTACTCATAGAAGATAACATCATTGCCCTCAGGCTCTTAGAGCAGTTCGTAACCAAATTAGGCCCCACGTTTCACTCTGTAACCTCCGCAGAAGAAGCTTTGACCTATCTCTCACAACAGCACTGCGATCTTATCATCACTGACATTGGCCTCCCAGGCTTATCAGGTATCGAATTAACCACCCTGATTCGCCAGCGATATCCACAGCTCAATGCCATAAAAATTATCGGATTAACGGCTCATGCACCCCATAAAATCATTGAGTCTTGTTTAGAGGCCGGCATGAATAAAGTCCTCACGAAACCCATCGAGTTAAAAGAATTGCAACATCATTTAAGTCAACTCAGCACAACCGACCTCCCTCCGTCTCTTGGCAAAGATTTACCCAGCGCCGAAAAAGAATTACTGCAACTCGACGCCTTTCCGCTACTTGATGCCGTCTATGCGGTTGAGCTCCTTGGCGATATCACGATTTTAAAAGACATGCTAAGCATGATGATGAATGAACAAATTCCTCATGACACCCCACTTCTAGAGCAAGCCCATGCTGAACAAGATTGGGAAAAAATAGAAGCATTAGCACATAAAATGAAAGCAGGTGCATTATACTGCGGGACGATTCGACTACAAATGGCGTGTCAATATTTAGAGCGCTATCGCAAGGCCGGGCATACCGCATCGCTTGAACCACTCTATCAGCAACTCATGCGCACGATCACGCAGACTGTGCAAGCGATTCAGTCTGCTGAATTAGACATTGAAATCTGACGGATTTCTAAAAAAAAAAGGTAACTCCTCAGGTTGTGGATAAGTTTGTTTTATTAGCACTCACAACGAACAAACGTCATCCTGAACGCAGTGAAGGACCTCCTGAATTTGGCTAGATCTTTGTCAAATTGAGATCAACGTAACTCCCCACGTCCTAAGTGATCCCCACAAAAATTGAACACATATCGTCATCATATAAATTTTGCTTAATTTTAATAAAATCAGACTTTGAAATGAATTTCATGTATCCATTTCTAATTGCCTCAAGTGCTAAAAATA